>CAJYRH010000502.1 GCA_913776795.1 uncultured Pseudorhodoferax sp.
CCGCGGTGCAGGTCGATCTCGCCCCGCAGGGAGGCCGCTGATGCGCCGCGCACGGAGTCCATTGGCATCCCTGGCCGCCGCGGCCCTGCTGTCCGGCTGCATGAACCTGGCGCCGCGTTACGCGCAGCCGGCCGCCCCGATTCCCCAGTCCTGGCCCGGCGGCCAGGCGTCCACTGCTGTCCAGCCGCTGGCGGGCTGGCAGGACTTCTTCCTCGACGCGCGTCTGCGCGGGGTGCTGGCCCTGGCGCTGGACAACAACCGCGACCTGCGATCGGCTGCCCTGGGCATCGAGCGCGCTCGTGCGCTCTACGGTGTCACCAGCGCGGCCACGCTGCCGTCGGTCGATGCCGGCGCCGCCGCCAGCCGGGCGCGCACGCCTGCGGGTCTCACCACCAGCGGCAACGCCAGCGTCGCCGACCGCTTCAGCACCAACTTCGGCCTGACCGCGTACGAACTCGACTTCTTCGGCCGCGTGCGCAACCTTTCCGATTCGGCGCTGGAGGAGTTCTTCCGCACCGAGGACGCGCGCCGCAGTGTGCAGATCAGCCTCGTGGCGTCCGTGGCGCAGGCCTGGCTGCAGCTGGCGAGCGACCAGCAACGGCTCCGTCTGGCGCGCGAGACGCTGGAAAGCCAGCAGCGGTCCTACGAGCTCATCCGCCAGGCCAATGCGCTCGGAGCCCAGTCGGGCGTCGCGCTCGCCCAGGCCCGGACCACGGTGGAATCGGCGCGCGTGCAGGTGGCCGCCTTCGACACTCTGGTCGAGCAGGGCCGCAATGCGCTGGCCCTGCTGGCCGGCACCCAGCTACCGGCTGAGCTGCTGCCAGGTGACCAGTCCGTCGCGGTGGCGCCCCTGCCCATGCCGCCGGCCGATCTGCCCTCCAGCGTGCTGCAGCAGCGGCCCGACGTGCTGGCGGCCGAGCATGCGCTGCGCGCTGCACACCATGACATCGGCGTGGCCCGCGCAGCGCTGTACCCGCGCATCACGCTGACGGGCTCGGCCGGTGTGGCCAGTCCCAGCCTGTCCAGCCTGTTCGAAGGCGGCAGCCGGGCCTGGAGTTTCGGCCCGTCGATCAACCTGCCGCTCTTCGACAACGGTGCGCGGCGCAACCAGCTGCGCGCGACCGAGGTGCAGCGCGACATCGTGTTGTCCAGTTATGAGCGCACGCTGCAGGTGGCTTTCCGCGAGGTGTCCGATGCGCTGGCCGAGCGCCGCACGCTGGCCGAGCGGCTGGACGCGCAGCGGGCGCTGGTCGAGGCCAGCACACGCAGCTTCGATCTCGCCCAGGCCCTGTTCAAGGGTGGCAGTGGCAGCTACCTGGAAGTGCTGGACGCGCAGCGCGCGCTGTATGCGGCCCAGCAGACGCTGATCGGCTTGCAACTGACCGACCAGGCCAACCGCGTGACGCTGTACAAGGTGCTGGGCGGTGGCTGGCAGGCCCAGGCACCTGCGCCGTCCGCGACAGCGGGCTGAGGCAGGGCGCGGGCAGAATCGGCGGCCTCGGCGGCCGTGGGGCTGCCTCCTGCTGGAGACCGATTCCATGATCCAGGTGCTGGCCATCATCACCACCCATCCCGGCAAACGCGGCGACGTGCTGGCCGCTTTCCACGAGAACCGCGCCGCCGTGCTGGCCGAGGACGGCTGCATCGAGTACGGCGCCGTCGTCGACGCCGACAACCTGCCGCCGGGCTGGGCCACATTCGGCGCCGACACCTTCGTCGTGGTGGAGAAGTGGGCGAGCTTCGACGCTCTCAAGGCCCACGCCAAGGCGCCCCACATGCTCGCCTACGGCGCCAGGACCAAGGAGTGGGTGGCCAACCGCGCCATCCACGTCATGCAGCAGGCTGCCTGAACGCAGCGCAGCCCCTGCGGTCGGGGCTGCGGCAGCGGGCCGCGGCGTACGTTCAGCCCGCGATCACGATTTCCACGCGCCGGTTGCGCTGGCGGCCCTCGGCGGTGTCGTTGCTGGCCACTGGTGCGCTCTTGCCCATGCCGCGCGCCACGATCCGCGTGCCTTCCACACCACGCTGCAGCAGCGCGTTGCGGACGGCGTCGGCGCGCTGCTGCGAGAGCGCCATGTTCAGCGCATCGGAGCCGGTGGAGTCCGTGTGGCCTTCGATCTGCAAGCTGCGTTCGGCGTTGTCGCGCAGGAAGGTGGCCAGGCGGTCCAGCGTCGCGTAGGCACCGGCCTTGAGTTCGGCACGGCCCGTGTCGAACAGCACGTCGCCCAGCGTCAGCACCATGCCGCGGTCGGTCTGCTGGGCCTGGAGATCCTTCATCTGCTGTTGCAGCTTGGCGACCCGGGCCTGTGCGGCGGCGGCGGCAGCGCGTTGCTGTTCTGCCTGCTGCTGCGCCAGCTGCGCCTGTTCACGCTGCTTTTCCGCCTGCAGCCGGGCCTGGTCGGCCTCCTGCGAACGTGCGGCGATCAGGATGCGGCTGCGTTCGGCGCCGGCCGCCTCGACCGCCTTCTCGGCGCGTGCGATCTCGCCGGACTGAAGCGCTGCCGCGGCACGCTGGCGCGCAAGGTGCGCATAGTGCTCGACCGTGCCGGGATCGTCGCCGGCGGCCAGGGCAGCCTCTGCGCGCTGCAGTGCCTCCTGGGACTGGCGCAGGTCCAGTGGCGCGCTGCGCACCGTATCGGCGTCGCGCGACGCCTGTCCATACAGGCCACGCGCCTCGTCAAGCATCGGGTTGTTGGCCGGCGTGGACGCGCAGGCCACCAGCAGCAGGGCGCTGGCGGGCGCCAGCAGGGCAACGCGGTGAAGGGGGAAGCGAAGGCGGAACTGTTTCATGGGGCTTTCTCGAAGTCGGTGGACGGGGTCTGGCCTGCGGCTCACGGCTGGCGGCGCGGCGCGGCTTCCTGCTGAAGTGCGGCGTTCGAGCGCTGCAATTCGGTCACGGCGCGACGCGCGCGCTCCGCACGGGCCTTGCGTTCGGCCAGGGCGGCGTCTGCGGTGGCCTCGTCGGCCAGCCTGCGGGCCTGGTCGTACTGCTCGTTGCGCACGGCGGACTCGGCCTTGGCGAGCTTGTCGCGCACGGCCAGGAGCTCCACGGGTGCGAGCTGGCCGGCGCCCGAGGCCTCGGCCTGCGTCAGTGCCGCCCGGGCCGTTGCCATCGCAGCGTCCGGTGGCGGCCCCTTGCTGGCGCAGGCGCCGAGGAACAGGGCGGCACAGGCCAGTGTGGCAACGCCGGCCGTGCGGGCGAAGCGGCGGGCGGAGTGGATCGGTTGGAGTTGCATGGTCATCTTTCGTGAACGAGGGGACGGGATCGGTATGGATCTGGGTGCGGCGCTGCTTCAGCCGCGCCGTGCCTGGGCCTGCAGCTCGGCCACCACACCCGCGAAGGTCCGCTGGTGGTCCGATGCGTTGCGCATGGGCTTGTCGAGCATCACCGTGAGGGCTTCCACACCGGCCTCGTCGGCCTTCATGTAGAGCTGCCCCGCCTTCTCGGCGATGGCGCGGTAGGTGTTGTCCAGGTCGGTGGCGCGGCGGATGAGCTCCTGCAGCACGGCGCTGTCGACGTGGCAGATCTGCTCGGCCAGGGTGTTGTCGGCTTCCATCGGGTCTCTCCTTGGGCGGGTTTTCGGTGAAGGTGGGTGGCGGGCTCAACGCAGCCGCAGGGCGGGCTCGTCGGGACGCCGCGCATGCAGCGCCGATTCGATGGCGTTGCACCGTTCGTTGAGCGTGCGGAACTCGCCCGTCACCAGGCGCTGCAGTTCCCCGAAGCGCGAGGCTTCGGCGCTGTCGGCCAGGGCATGTGCCGCCTGCAGATCCCGATGCAGCACGCGCGATTCGCGCATGCCGCTCAGGCGGCTGTAGACCATGACGGCCAACAGAACGACGAGAAATGCGCCCGTCAGCCCGAGCAGCACGGTGCCGAGCGGTGCCTGCACCTGCGTGAACCCCAGGTTCAGGATGCTGGGCGTGTTCAAGGCAGACCAGTTCAACGCACAGAACAGAGCGGTGAGTGTTGCCAGCGTGGCGGCCAGCCAACGGCTGATGCGTTCCATGGGTTCGGGTGACAAAGTGACTGGAAAAAGCATTCTCTGTTTTCAATGTTGAACATCAAAATACATTGAAGACAATCCAAAGTTTCAAAAATGCAAATTGCCAGTGGTGACGATCTGAAGCTCCAGGCGGATGTGTCGACAGCCGTCGGTCGCCCGCGGTTGGGCTGGTCGGACTTCCAGCTCGTTCTGGCGGTGGCGCGGGCCGGCCAGCTGTCGATGGCGGCCAGGCTCCTGGCGGTATCGCACGTGACCCTGTTGCGCCGGCTGGCGTCGATCGAGATGCGGCTCAAGGTGCGGCTGTTCGACCGCACGCGCGGCCACTACACCCCCACCGCCGCAGGCGACGAACTGGTACAGGCAGCGCAGGCAATGGCGCCGCTGGCGCAGCAGGCGGAAATGCGGGTGCTCGGGCAGGACCTGCGGCCCAGCGGCCATGTGCGCGTGACCGCGGCGGCGGTCATCGTCAGCCACCTCATGCCGCCCGTGTTGCGGCAGTTCGCCGCGTCGTTCCCTGATGTGACGCTGGAATTCATCGCCACGCGCGACCATCTGAGCCTGTCGCGGCGCGAGGCCGATGTCGCATTGCGCGTGAGCGACAAGGTGCCAGATTGGCTCGTCGGCCGTCAGCTCGTGAAACTGGACTTCCGGGTGTTTGGCCTGAAGCAGCCCGGACTGCGCCAACCCATCAGGCCGCTGGCGGACCTGCTGGCGGAGCGGCGCTGGATCGCCTTCGACCGCGACGCGCGCGATCTCAAGTTCGACCGCTGGATCGACAGCACCGTG
>CAJYRH010000503.1 GCA_913776795.1 uncultured Pseudorhodoferax sp.
CATGGGCGGCCAGGTCGATGCGTCCTTCCAGAACGTGAACTCGGTGCTGCAGTACATCAAGGGCGGCAAGATGCGCGCGCTGGCCGTGACGAGTGCCAAGCGCTCGCCCGTGTTGCCCGACGTGCCCACCATGGCCGAGGCTGGCGTGGCCAACGTGGAGGTCACGTCGTGGCAGGCCATCGTGGCACCCAAGGGCCTGCCGGCCGACGTGCGCGAGAAGGCCCATGCGGCCTTCGTCGAGGCGCTCAACAGCCCCAAGGTCCGGGACCAGTTCACGAGCATCGGCTTCGAAATGGTGGCCAACACGCCGGCCGAGTTCGCGGCCTTCCAGCAGAAGGAATACGCGAAGTGGAAGACGGTCATCGAGACCGGAAAGATCAGCATCGAGTGATGCACGCCTGCGCGACCTGGCTCGCCCATGAATTCACCCCCCACTGAAACCCCAGGAGACTCCATGAAGACATCCATGCTCTGGCGCGTCAGCGCCCCATTTGCTGCATCGGCGCTGCTGGCCGCCGTGCTCACCGCCTGCGGCGGCTCCAGCGACGAGCTGCCGCCCTCGCGCTCGGCCGGCCTGGTTTACGCCGCGCCCACAGTGCAGACCGCCGCCGGCGGCAGCACCGTCAGCGTGGCCGTTCTGACCAAGAGCGGCGTGCAGACCATCACCACGGCGCCGGTGGCAGCCGAGGTGGCCAGTGCGCTGGAGGCGCGGCTGGCCGCGGGCGACCTGATCGACTGGATCCCCGGCACCACGTCCACCCAGGCCGCCGCAGCACCCGACCCGCTGCAGACCTTCAACGTGATCCTGTCCAAGGGCAGCTCGACGGCCGCGCAGTTCGACATGTCGAAATTCGGAGCCGAAGTCAGCCGCCACGAGGGCGCGCCCGGCCCGATGGTCGCGGCGGGCTGGATCTACGGCAAAACGCCCTCCACCATCACCGTGGGCGACGGCGGCAACGTGAAGGCCGACATGGCGGGGCGGGCCTACGACCGGCCATTGCGGCGCTACGAGGAAACCTTCGAGATCGCCCGCGACGTGAAGGTCTTCAACGTCGACACCAGCGACTACAGCAAGAGCGCGGCGGCCGACTACGCCTCCATTCCAGTCACGGCCAACTACGACCACAGCACCACGGCGCGCCAAGCCGCCTACCTGCTGTTCGACCGCAACCACGAACGCGCCGACAAGGCCAAGGTGGTGGCGATCTGGTACTTCACGCCGCAGTCCACCAGCGACGGCAAGCCGGTCTGGGACGTGCCCACGCTGAGCCCCCTGCTCGCGGACAAGGGCAACGACCCGGTCTCGGGCCAGCCCTATGTGGCCATCAACGCCACCGGCGTCACGGCCGCGCCCTACACGCGCAGCACCGAGCCCTTCGAGATGGTGAAGGACACGCTGTACTTCGTCGGCGACAACGAGGTCTCCTCTTACATCCTCAAGGCCGACATGGGCACACCCAACGACAAGTCGGACGACAAGGTCATCAAGATCGACGCGGGTTGGGCCAACAGCGGTTACCAGTATTGGCGCAACATGGAATTGCTTGGCATTGATCCGCGCTCCGTCACCGACCTGTGGCTCACCCATGGCCACGGCGACCACTACGGCACCGTCGTCGAGCAACTGCGCATGATGGACAACGCGGCCAAGCCGATCAAACTCTGGGGTTCCAAGGAGGACACGGTCGGCATCACCTCCGACCTGCAGGGCAACAGCTGGAACATCGCGCCCGCGCTGCCGGCCTCGGAGACCGAGATCCGCGCACGTACGACGGAGTTCTACAAGTACGACCAGTGGTACGACTTCGGCAACGTGCGCATCATGGTGGTGTTCTCGCCGGGCCACACGCCGGGCAGCACCAACATGTTGTTCCAGGTGAAAAATCCGGTGGACGGCAAGTTCGTCACCTTTGGCTACCACGGCGGCTACGGCTTCAACGGCATGGAGCGGCCCACAGCTGCCAACGGCTGGAAGCGGCTGGCCTGGCAGCACGGTTTCAGTTACCTGCAGCAAAAGCTCGAGGTGGACTTCGTCGCGCCGCAGCACGCCAACCACTTTCCGATCGTCGAGGTCTACCAGGCTCTGAAGGCCTACAACCGCGATCCGGCGAACGCGGGCAAGCAGCTGACCATGCTGGACGCCATGCGTTCCAAGGTCTACGACTCGCCGGTGCTGGCAGGCCAGAACATCACGAGCGAGTTCGCCAATCAGCTGGAGAAGCGCCGCTCCGTCGTCTCCTACAAGGCCACCGACAACGCGGCCAAGACGCGCATGAGCCTGGAGACCTCCGGGCCGTTCAAGCCGGGCCGCGAGAACGGCCTCGTGAACGTGCGCGCCACGCTGCTGGACGACGCCAAGATCGTGCAGGGCTTCGTCGGCGCGCAGAACAAGAACCCGCTGATCCCATTGCTGGCTGACGGCATGCCGACGACGCTGGACCCCTACACCAACGACCCGACCGGGTACTACGTGCAGGTGTCGATCGACGTGCAGGACCCGATCTACAAGGGCTACCTGCCCGAGGGCTACCAGCAGTTCAGCCCGGGCCTGGGGACGACCATCACCTACCAGGGCGGCCCGGTCGAGTCCACGCACGCCGAACGCGGCACCTACCACCCGCCCGAGGTGCTGCGCACCGTGCGCCTGAACTCGCTGCAGGACGCGCAGAAAGTGCTGGCCCGCATCGCCAAGGGCGGCACCTACACGATCTCGCTGACCCCCGCCAGCGAGATCGTGGTGCCGGCCGATCCGGCGCAAACCTTCCAGTAGGCCGGCCATGGCCAGGCTCTGGAGAAGCAAGAACGCCCTGCGCGCCGGGCTGGCCGCACTGGGCCTGGCCGCGGCGCTGGCCCTGTGGCAGCGCGATGCGGTGCTGCAGGGCGGCACGGCCGAGCAGCAGCATGGCCTGGCCATGCGCC
>CAJYRH010000504.1 GCA_913776795.1 uncultured Pseudorhodoferax sp.
GCATCGATGCTGTCGGAGCGTTTCGTTCCCGAGGCGTTCGAGCGCGAACTGGAAGAACGCCGCGCCTCGCTGGCACGCACCGGCGAGGACGACGAGGAGGAGCTGCTGAACCTGCTGCGCCGCGCCCACCATGCCGAGGCCTTCCGCACGCTGGCGCGCGACGTGGAGGGCCGGCTGACCGTGGAGCAGGTGGCCGACGACCTCTCGGCCCTGGCCGACACCATGCTGCGCGTGACGGCCCGCTGGTGCTGGCAGCGCCTGAAGAATGCCCACCGGGAGGAGCCGCAGTACGCCATCATCGGCTACGGCAAGCTGGGCGGCAAGGAGCTGGGCTACGGCAGCGACCTGGACATCGTCTTCGTGTACGAGGACGAAGACGAGCGCGCCCCCGAGGCCTACGCCGCCTTCGTGCGCAAGATGATCAACTGGCTGACCGTCAAGACGCGCGAGGGCGACCTGTTCGAGATCGACACCGCGCTGCGGCCCAACGGCAATTCGGGCCTGCTGATCACGAGCTTTGAGGCCTATGCGAAGTACCAGAAGGGGCGGGGCAGCAACACGGCGTGGACCTGGGAGCACCAGGCCATGACGCGGGCGCGCTTCGTGGTCGGCATGGATGCGCTGCGGCCGCGCTTCGACGCCGTGCGCAGCGCCGTGGTCACCTCGGCGCGCGACGCGCAGGCGCTGCGCAGCGAGATCGTGGCCATGCGCGAGAAGGTGCGCACGGCCCACCCCGTGCGCGGCGAGAAGTTCGACCTCAAGCACAGCCCGGGCGGCATGGTGGACGCCGAGTTCGCAGTGCAGTACCTGGTGCTCGCGCATTCGGCGCAGCATGCCGAGCTCATCGCCAACGTGGGCAACATCGCGCTGCTGCACCGCGCCGAGGCCTGCGGCCTGCTGCCCACGGGCGTGGGCCATGCTGCGGCCGATGCCTACCGCGAACTGCGCCACCTGCAGCACAGGGCCCGGCTGGACGAAGCACCCACGCAGGTCGAAGCCGCCGACGTGGCCAGCGAGCGCGAGGCCGTGCTGGCGCTGTGGCACGCGGTGTTCGACTGAAGCCGGTGCTGTTGCTTTAGCACGCGGATGGTCAAGTCCGCCGCCCGCGTCTTCGAGCTGCTGGAGCTGTTCGACGCCGAGCGCCGCCCGCTGCGCGTGACCGAGATCGTACAGCGGCTGGACATGCCGCAGTCCAGCGTGTCCATGCTGCTCAAGACCATGGTGGGGCGCGGCTACATGGAGTTCGACGCGGCCGACCGCAGCTACTGCCCTTCGGTGCGCATCTCTTTCCTCAACGAATGGGCCATGCGCGCGCCCGGTCAACGCCAGGACATGCAGGACGCGATCCGCCGGCTGGCCGACGAGACCGGCGAATCCGTGCTGCTCGGCCGCCAAAGCGGCCTGCTGCTCCAGTACGTCTCCATCATCGAGTCACCGCGCGCGCTGCGCTTCTCGCCCTCGCCCGGCACATTGCGACCGCTGCACCGCACGGCCATCGGCATCATGCTGCTGAGCCGGCAGGACGACGAACGCATCGGCCTGCTGCTGCGCCGCTACAACGCCGAGAAGCTGGGGCCCACGGCGCGCATCGCCGAGACCTTCCGCGCGATCGCGTTCGCACGCGAGCACGGCTGGTACGAGCCGGCCAGCCTGGCCACGCCGGGCGCCGGTGTGATCGCCACGCTGCTGCCCACGCCGATCCGCCAGCAGCGCCTGGCCATCGGCGTTGGCGCACCCGTGGACCGGCTGCACAAGCGCCGCCGGGTGCTGCTGGACGCCGTGCTGGCAGCCGCCCAAGCCACCGCCACGACGCAGGCCAGATAGATCAGTTCGCGCGCGCGGCAATCGCCGCGTGCAGCGCCAGCAGCCGCTCGGCCTGGGCCAGGTGCAGGCGCTCGACCATGCGGCCATCGATCTGGATCACGCCCGCCCGGGCATGCGCCGGCTGCGCGAAGGCCTCGACGACGGCACGGGCATCGCGCAGCGCTGCCTCGGCCGGCTCGAAAGCCCGGTTGGCCGCGTCCACCTGCGACGGGTGGATGAGCGTCTTGCCATCGAACCCCATCTTGACCGACTGCGCCAACTCGGCCGCGAAGCCGGCCTGGTCTGCGAAGTCGTTCCACACCCCGTCGAGCACGCCCACGCCGAAGCGCCGGGCCGCCAGCACGCAGCGCATCAGCCAAGGCACCAGGTAAGCGCGCCCGTCGGCGGTGGACACGCCGGTCTCCTTGGCGATGTCGTTGGTGCCGACCACCAGGCAGTCCAGGCGCGTGTTGGCCTGCAGGCAGGCGACGATGCCGTCGAGCACGCTCAGCGCCCCGGTCGTCTCGACCATCAACCACAGGCGAACGCGGGCGTCCAGCGGCGCCACCGCAGCGCACAGGGCTTCGGCATCCTGCACGCTGGCGAGCTTGGGCACCAGCAGCGCATCGGGCCGCACGCGCGCCACCAGCGCCAGGTCCTGCGCAAAGTCTGCGTCGGCCAGGCCGTTGCTGCGGACCACGCAGCACTGCGGCCCTGGCCGGCCGGGCGCGAAGGCCAGGGCCAAGTGCTCGCGGGCCGCCTGCTTCATGGCCGGCGCGACCGCATCCTCTAGGTCGAACACCACCGCATCGCAGGGCAGCGACGCGCACTTGGCGATGGCCCGTTGGTTGGTCGCGGGAACGTAGAGCACCGAACGGCGCGGCATGGGCAAGGGCTGGGTCATCGCCGCAGTGTCCATGCCTTGGGCCATCGCATTCATCACATATGTGATGCATCTGGCGACCGCTGGCTCGAATACTGGCGCCTCGTTCCAACCCACCGCCTGCCATGAACGCCACGCCACCACCGCTTCCGGGCACAACCGATGCCACGCGCCTGCTGTCCGAATGGACCGCCAGCCTGCGCGATGAAGACCTCGGCGAGCGCGCCACCACCTGGGCCAGCCATGCCCTGCTTGACTGGCTGGCTGTGGCCATCGCGGGCAGCAGCGAACCGCTGGTGCAGATGCTGGCGGAGCAGTACGGCGGCAGCGGCGAACAGCCCTGCACGCTGCTGGCGCGCGGTGCCGGCGCCAGGCCGCAGGATGCCTCGCTCATCAACGGCGCGGCCGGCCATGCACTGGATTTCGACGACGTGGCCAGCCGCATGTTCGGCCACCCCAGCGTGCCGGTCATCCCGGCCACGCTGGCGCTGGC
>CAJYRH010000505.1 GCA_913776795.1 uncultured Pseudorhodoferax sp.
TCGGTCAACTTTTTTCGCATTTGTTTGTTTTACCCAGGCCATCTCGGTCTGAACAAGCGATCGGTGCGCGGCGGCAGCGATCAGCGAAGCCCTCGACTATACAACAACTTTTCTAGGGCGCTCAGACTTTATTGTTGGCGGTTGCTGAGGGGGCGCCCCGCAGCACGCTTGCCGGGATAATTTTCAGTCTATGGCAATGATTTCCTTGTTGAACGCCCATCTGGCGTTCGGTCACGTCGCGCTGCTGGATGGCGCGCAGTTTTCTCTTGAGGCGACAGAGCGCGTGGGGCTCATCGGGCGCAACGGCGCCGGGAAGTCTTCCCTGCTCAAGATCCTGGCGGGGCTGGAGAGGGCAGACGACGGCACCCTCCATGTGCAGCAGGGGCTGCGCCTGGCCTATGTTGCCCAGGAGCCGGCCCTTCCGGCCGACGCTACGGTCTTCGATGCGGCCAGCGATGGCCTGGCGGCCGCGATCGCCGCGCGCGATGCCTATCTTCAGGGCGACGATGGCGTGGACCTGGATGCTCTGCAGACGCAGGTGGAGGCCTTCGACGCATGGAACTGGGAGCAGCGCGTGGAGGAGACCCTGCAACGTTTGCACCTGGACGCCACGGCGCGCGTGGGCGACCTGTCGGGCGGCACGCGCAAGCGCGTTGCGCTGGCCCAGGCGTTGGTCACCCGGCCCGACATTCTCTTCCTCGACGAGCCCACCAACCACCTGGACCTGGATTCCATCGCCTGGCTGGAGGAGTTGCTGGTGGACTTCAAGGGCAGCATCGTGACGATCACGCACGACCGCAGCTTCCTCGACAAGGTGGCGACCCGCATCGTCGAGCTCGACCGCGGCAAGCTGCTGTCCTACCCGGGAAATTTCGCCGCTTACCAACGCGACAAGGAAGCCCAGCTTGCGCAGGAGGCCGTCATCTCCGCCAAGGCCGACAAGCTGCTGGCCCAGGAGGAAGTCTGGGTACGCAAAGGGGTGGAGGCTCGCCGGACGCGCAGCCAGAGCCGCATCGTGCGGCTCGAGGCCCTGCGCGCCTCGCGCGCGGCGCGGCGCGACGCCGTTGGCCGCGTGCGCATGGACCTGGCGACCGGCCAGAGCAGCGGCAAGATCGTCGCCGAACTGACGGAGGTCGGTCTGTCCTTCGGCGAGCGCCGCATCGTGGAAGGCTTCTCGGCCACCATCCTGCGCGGCGACAAGGTCGGCCTGTTGGGAGCGAACGGTGCCGGCAAGACCACGCTGCTCAAGCTGATCCTGGGGCAGCTGGAACCTGACCGCGGCAGCGTACGCCGCGGCAGCAACCTGGAGGTCGCCTACTTTGACCAGATGCGCAACGCGCTCGACCTCGACGCCACGCTGGAGGACTTCATCAGCCCGGGCAGCGAATGGATCGAAATCGGCAACCAGCGCAAGCACGTCAAGAGCTACCTGGGCGACTTCCTGTTCTCGCCGGCCCGGGCCAACTCGCCGGTGCGTTCGCTGTCCGGTGGGGAGCGCAACCGCCTGCTGCTGGCCAGGCTGTTCGCGCGCCCAGCCAACGTGCTGGTGCTCGACGAGCCGACCAACGACCTGGACATTGACACCCTGGAATTGCTCGAGGAATTGCTGCAGGACTATCCGGGCACGGTATTCCTGGTCAGCCACGACCGTGCCTTTGTGGACAACGTGGTGACCAGCACCATCGCCCACGAGCCCACGCCGCAGCAGCCGGCCCGTTGGCGCGAGTACGAAGGTTCCGTGCAGGACTGGCTCGACCAGTCGCGCCGCGTGCGCGCCCACGAGGGGGCCAGCGCCGCCATCCCGGCGCCGGCCGCGGCGGCCAAGCCCGCCAATCCGCCGGCCGCGGCGCCTGCAGCAGCAGGGCGTCGCAAGCTCAGCTACAAGGAACAGCGCGAGCTGGAGGCCCTGCCCGCCCGCATCGCCGCGCTCGAAGCGGAGCAAAAGCAGATCGACACCGAACTCGACGGCGGTGCGCTCTACGCCACCAATGGCGTTCGCGCGGCAGAACTGGCACAGCGCCACAGCGTGCTGGACGAGGAACTTCTGCGGGCGCTCGACCGCTGGGAATCACTCGAGCAAGCCGGCTGACGCCCACAGCCGCGCAGCGGCTGCGCCTACAGACGCTCGCCGGACGCATGAATACCGTCGTGGCGCCATGCCGCAGCCCCTCTCCTTGCAGCCCGTTCGCCGCCGTCCGGGTTTTGTGCACCTGCTGTTCCTCCTCGCCGTACTGTGGCTGACGGGCTGCGCTGCCCTGCCAACCGACGTGCAAAGGCCCATCTCGCATGCCCTGCAGCAGAGCGACGACACCCGCCTGGGCCGCAGCGTGGCCGACCACATTGGCCGCACGGGGCAAAAGAGCGCCTCGGGCTTCCGCCTGCTCGGCGGCACCGAAGCGGCCTACAGCAGCCGCCTGAGCCTGATCGACGCGGCCGATCGCACGCTGGACCTGCAGTACTACGCGATCCTTGCCGACCCGAGCACCGGTCTGCTTCTCAAACGCCTGCGCGACGCCGCCGCGCGTGGCGTACGCGTGCGCATCCTGCTGGACGATTTCAACACCACGGGCGCGAACGCGCAGGTCCTGCGCCTGGCTTTCGTGCCCAACATCGAGCTGCGCCTCTACAACCCCCTGCCCGGCTCGCGCCGCTCGCTGATCGGCCGGGTGCTGGGTTCGCTGAACAACATCGAGCAGGCCCAAAGGCGCATGCACAACAAAGCCTTCATCGCGGACAACGTCCTGGCCATCACGGGCGGACGCAATCTGGGCGATGCCTATTTCGGACAAGGGCAGGACAGCAACTTCATCGACCTTGACGTTCTTGCGGCAGGACGCATCGTGCGCAGCATGTCCGAAAGCTTTGACAGCTACTGGAACAACGAACTCGCCTACCCGGTCCAGGCGTTGCTCACTCCGGACGAACTCGACGCCCTCAAGAAGCCGGACGACCCGCTCGACCAGCCCGATGCCGACCCTGGCGCCAAGCCGCTGGACCTGTCGCCGGCGCGCCTGACCTGGGCGCCTGCGCTGCTGCTGGCCGACAAGGCCGACAAAATCGCCTCCGAGCAAGAGGGCCAGCAAGACACCGTGGTCGACGGCCTCCTGCGCCTGATGGCCACCACGCGCGAGGATCTCTTCATCGTTTCGCCCTACTTCGTCCCGGGCGAGGCCATGATGGCCGTTTTTGCCAAGCTGCGCGCCGACGGAGTTCGCGTGCGCGTCCTCACCAACTCCCTGGCCGCCAACGATGCACCGCTCGCGCATGTGGGCTATGCACGGTACCGCAAGCGGCTGCTGGCGATGGGAGTGGAGCTCTACGAACTGCGGGCGGAGCTGGGCGGCGGTAACTCCGTGCTGACGGGGGATCGGCGACCATGGCGCGCGTTGCAAGCCGCGGTTCTGAAACCAGCGCACCGCGCCAGCCATCGGCCGCGGGCAGCGTCGGCGCCTCGCGCGCCAGCCTGCATGCCAAGACACTGGTGCTGGACCACAGCCTGCTGGTGGTGGGATCGATGAACCTGGATCTGCGCTCGCAGTTGCAAAACAGCGAGATTGCACTGCTGATCCGCAGCAGCTCGCTGGCGCGCCAGGCCGAAGACATGGCCAAGCCGGTGCTGGAGCAGGATGCCTACCGCATGGCGCTCGAAGACGGGCAGGTGGTGTGGTATCCGCCGGACGGCCCGCCGATCCGCAGCCACTTCGAGCCGGATGCCGGCAAGGGCATGCAGTGGATTCTCAAGATCATCGGGCCGCTCGCCCCCGACGAGATGCTCTGATCAGATGCGGTGGTGCAGCCGGTCGGTCGCGCTGCCCAACTTGCCCAGCAGCGCCGGCGCGATCTGGTTCAAGGGCAGCACCTCGTCCACGGCGCCGTGGGCAATTGCCTCCTTGGGCATGCCGAAGACCACGCAGCTGGCTTCGTCCTGCGCGTAGTTGTAGCTGCCCTTGTCGCGCATCTCACGCATGGCGCGCGCACCGTCGTTGCCCATGCCGGTCAGCATGATGCCGTAGGCATTGCGGCCCACGAGCGCAGCGGCCGACAGGAACAGCACCTCCACCGAGGGCCTGTGCCGGTTCACGGGCGGGGCGTCCTCCACCACCGCCATGTAGTTGGCTCCGCTGCGCTCGATGCGGAACTGCCGTCCGCCTGGCGCGATGTAGGCGTGCCCCGGCAGGATGCGCTCGCCGTGCTGCGCCTCCTTGACAGTGATGCGGCACAACCCATTCAGGCGCGCCGCGAAGCTGGTCGTGAAACCTGGCGGCATGTGCTGCGTGATGACGATGGCCGGCGCGTCGGCCGGCATCGCCACCAGGATTTCACGGATCGCCTCGGTGCCGCCCGTGGAGGCGCCGATGCAGATCAACTTCTCGGTCGACACGCGCCCCAGCAGGCCGCTGCGCGGTGGCGCTCCGGGCGGTGAGGCCGCGCCGGCCGGCGCAGGCACCACCGGCGGCGGCTTGCGAAACTTGGCCACCGAGGCCACGCGCACCTTCTCGACGATCTCGCTCGCCAGCTCCTGCAGTCCCGTGGCCAGGCCGATGCGCGGCTTGGCCACGAAATCGACGGCGCCCAGCTCCAATGCGCGCAAGGTCACCTCGGCACCCTGCGCCGTCAAGGTGGACACCATCACCACCGGCATCGGCCGCAACCGCATGAGCCGCCCCAGGAAGTCGATGCCGTCCATGCGCGGCATCTCCACGTCCAGCGTCACCACGTCGGGATTGAGCTCGCGGATCATCTCGCGTGCCACCAACGGGTCGTTGGCCGCGCCGATGCAGGTCATGTCGGGCTGGCGGTTGATGATTTCGGACAGCAGGCTGCGCACCAGCGCGGAGTCGTCCACCACGAGAACCCGGATCTTGGCCATGGGTCAGAACAGGTCCACCGAACCGCCCGCGTTGGACTTGGCCACGGTGGCGGCGTTGCCGTTCTTCTCGTGGATCTCGATCTGTTCGGGATGCGCATGTGCCAGGCGCTTGACCATCGCCTTGCCCGTCGACGGAAAGAAGCAGACCTTGCGCGGATAAATGTCCAGCACGTCCTGCGACAACAGCGGAATGCGCTCGGTCTGCAGGTAATCCACCACGAACTTGGTGTTGCGCTCGCCCACGTTCATGGTCGTGAAGTTCGCCATCACCTGGGCGCCGCCGAAGACCTTGGCCTGAAGCGACTCGCGCCGTGCGCCGCTCTTGAGCAACTCGTTGATCAGCAGTTCCATGGCATACGAGCCGTAGCGGCCGAAGCCTTCGTCACCGCCACCGTCTGGCAGCATGAAGTGGTTCATGCCCCCGATGCGTGCGCGTGAATCCCACAGGCAGGCCGAGATGCACGAACCGAGCACGGTCATCATCACGATGTCATCGCCCGAGACGAAGTACTCGCCCGGCAGCACCTTCACCGCGTTGTACTGGAAGTGGTGGTCCAGATAGAAGAACGAGGCCTCGCCCGGCTTGCGCGGCGCGCTCTTGAGCTGTTGCAGCGACACTGCCCCCGGCCCGCTGCGCGCCGATGCCAACGCGGTGGACGGCGCCATGCGGCGGCCGCCGAAAGAGCCTGGCTCAGCGACGCTCATACGCGGTCTTTCCCTTGAGCGTGAACAGGTCACGCGACTCGCTGAAATTCTCGGCGTGGCCCACGAACAGCAGGCCGCCCGGGCGCATCACGCGGTGGATGCGTTCCAGCACGGCGCGCTGCGTGGGCGCGTCGAAATAAATCATCACGTTGCGGCAGAACACCACGTCGAACGGCTCGCGGAACGGCCAGTCGTCGCGGATCAGGTTGACCGGCAGGAACTCGACCGCCTTGCACAGCTCCGGCCGCACCCGCACCAGGCCCGCGTTGCTGCCCTTGCCACGCAGGAAGAAGCGCTGCAGCCGCTCCTGGCTCACCCCTTTGAGCGACTCGAGCCGGTAGACGCCACGTTCGGCCGTGGCCAGAACCTTGGAGTCGATGTCGCTGGCCCACAGACCGAAGCCGCCGGCCCCGCCCAGTGCCTCCATCGCCGTCATGACGATGGAGTACGGTTCCTCGCCCGTCGAGGCCGCGCTGCACCAGATGCGCCAGTTGCCCCCGGCCGGCTTGTGCTGGCGCAGGTGCTGGTCCAGCATCACGAAGTGATGCTGCTCGCGGAAGAAGGCCGTGAGGTTGGTGGTCAGCGCGTTGACGAATTCCTGCCACTCGGCACCGTCGTCGCGCTCCAGCCAGGAGAGGTACTGGTCGAAGCTGTCGTGACCCGTGTCGCGCAGCCGGCGCGACAGGCGGCTGTAGACCATGGCGTGCTTGCCATCGTGCAAGGAGATACCGGCACGCTGGTAGATCAGGCGTTGCACGCGCGTGAAGTCCGCCTGGGTCCAGGCGAACTCGCGGCCGACCGAAGCATCCTGACCGGTTGCCATGACAGCAGCCATGCTGCGCGCCGTGCGGCTCAGGCCGCCACCAGCCCCATGTCCACACCGGACATCAGGCGTTCGATGTCCAGCAGGATCAGCATGCGCTCGCTGAGCGCTCCCAGGCCGACGATGCAGTTCGCATCCACCGAGGTCTCGACCTCGGGCGCCGGCCGGATCTGGTCGGCCTGCAGCTGCAGCACATCGCTGACCGAGTCCACCACGATGCCCACGATGCGCGCGCGCAGGTGCAGGATGATGACCACCGTGAAGCTGTTGTACTCGGCCTGCGAGCAGTTGAACTTCAGCCGCATGTCGACGATGGGCACGATGGTGCCGCGCAGGTTCACCACGCCCTTGAGGAAGGTCGGCGCGTGCGCGATGCGCGTGGGCTGCTCGTAGCCACGGATCTCCTGCACCTTCAGGATGTCGATCCCGTACTCCTCCTGGCCGAGCCGGAAGGTCAGGTACTCGCCCGCCACCGTTGCGTTCGCGCCTTCGCTCTGTTCCAGAACTGCTGCCATGCCGGTCCCCGTCAATGCCGCGAGCGGCGCACCAGGGCGCCGATATCAAGAATGAGGGCGACCTTGCCGTCGCCCAGGATGGTGGCGCCCGAGACGTTCGCCACCTTGCGGTAATTTGATTCCAGATTCTTCACCACCACCTGGTGCTGGCCCAGCAGCTCGGACACCAGCAGGGCGGCGCGGCTGCCCTCGGACTCCACCACCACCATGATGCCGCTGCCCCCGTTGTCGGTCGACGGCGGCACCTGGAACAGCCGCTCGAGCTCGATCACGGGCATGAACTCGTCGCGCACCTTGACCAGCTGTGCACCCTGCGCCACCGTGCTCACGGCGTCGTCCTGCACCTGGAAGGACTCCACCACCGCCGACAGCGGCAGGATGTAGACCTCGTCGCCCACGCGCACCGACATGCCGTCCATGATGGCCAGCGTCAGCGGCAGCCGCACCGAGACCTTCATGCCACGGCCGAAGTCCGAATCGATGTCCACCGTGCCGCCCAGGGCCGCGATGTTGCGCTTGACCACGTCCATGCCCACGCCGCGGCCGGACACGTCGGTCACCACCTCGGCCGTGGAGAAGCCCGGCGCGAAGATCAGCTGCCACACCTCGCTGTCCGGCATGCTGTCGGAAACGGCCAGGCCGCGCTCGCGCGCCTTGGACAGGATCTTCTCGCGCGACAGGCCCTTGCCGTCGTCGCGCACCTCGATCACGATGGAGCCGCCCTGGTGCGAGGCCGCCAGGGTGATGGTGCCGTGCTCGGGCTTGCCGGCCTTCAGGCGGTCGGCCGGCATTTCGATGCCGTGGTCGCAGCTGTTGCGCACCAGGTGCGTCAGGGGGTCGGTGATCTTCTCCACCAGTCCCTTGTCCAGCTCGGTCGCCTCCCCCTGCGTGACGAAATCCACCTTTTTCCCCAGCTTGTTGGCCAGGTCGCGCAGCATGCGCGGGAAGCGGTTGAACACGAAGGACATCGGGATCATGCGGATCGACATGACCGATTCCTGCAGGTCGCGCGTATTGCGGTCCAGGTCGGCCAGGCCGGCGAACAGCTGCTGGTGCAGCGCCGGGTCGAGCGCACGGCTGTTCTGCGCGAGCATGGCCTGGGTGATGACGAGCTCACCGACCAGGTTGATGATCTGGTCCACCTTGCTGACGGCCACGCGGATCGAAGTCGCCTCCAGCGAGGATTGGCTGGCCGTGCCACCCGCCCCCGCGGCAGCCGCAGGAGCGGCGCGGGCAGGCGCGGGCGCCGGCGTCGCTGGCGGGGCCGGTGCTCCTGGGTCCTGGAAGAAGCCGAAGCTTTCGCTCTCGGGCACCGGCGCCGCCGGGCGGCCCTGGGCCGCGGCCTGGTCCAGCGCGGCTGCGCGCGCCTCCTCGACGGCCAGCGGGTCTTCGGCGGCCGGGCCACCCTCCTCGCGGATGTCCACGAGCTCCTTCGCCACGTGGAACACGAAGAGGTCCAACAGGTCCTCGTTGGTCGATCCGGTCGTGACGGCGTAGACGCGACGGTCCGGCTGCGGGCTGTGCAGCGGCGTCATGGTGCCCAGGCCCGGAATGTCCCGGAACAGATCCTGCAAGGCATCGGCCAACTCGGGCTGCGGCAGCGGCCCGATGTGGATCGTCAGGCGGCGCATGCCGGGCGCCAGAGGCTCGGCGGGCGGGGCCACAGGTGCGGCCACGACGGGTGCCGGCGCTGCGACCGGCGCGGGCGCCGGTGCGGCCGGTGCGGCAGCCGCCGGGACGTTGCCCGCGGCCAGGTCGCTGATGCGGCGCACCAGGTCGGCCGTCGGCGGCACCTCGCCCTGGCCGCCGTTCTGGTGCCGCGCCAGCAGGCCGCGCGAGGTGTCGGCCGACTCCAGCAGCACGTCCACCATCTGGGGCACCGGGGTGATCTCGTGGCGCCGCAGCTTGTCCAGCAGCGACTCCATGTGGTGCGTGAGTTCGGTCACGTCGCGGAAGCCGAAGGTCGCCGCGCCACCCTTGATCGAGTGGGCACAGCGGAAGATGCCGTTCAGCGCCTCGTCGTCGGCCTGCGAGAGGTCCAGCCCGACCAGCATCTGCTCCATCTGGTCCAGGTTCTCTCCGGCCTCCTCGAAGAAGATCTCGTAGAACTGGCTCAGGTCGAAGTCGGCGCCACCGCCACCGGCTTCCTGGGTATGTTCAGCCATGCAAGCTCCTCGCGGCGTTCAGCGGATGACCTTCTGGATGACCTCGATCAGGCGCGCCGGATCGAAGGGCTTGACGAGCCAGCCGGTGGCGCCGGCCGAGCGGCCGGCCTGCTTCATCTGGTCGCTCGATTCCGTGGTCAGGATCAGGATGGGCACGGTCTTGAACTTGGGGTCCTCGCGCAGCTTGCGCGTCAGGCCCAGGCCGTCCAGCCGGGGCATGTTCTGGTCGGCGAGCACCAGGTCGATCGGGTTGGCCTGGGCCTTCTCGTAGGCGTCCTGGCCGTCCACGGCCTCCACCACGTTGTAGCCGGCCCCGGTCAGGGTGAACGACACCATCTTGCGCATCGAAGGCGAGTCGTCTACGGCGAGGATCGAATGCATTGGAAGAACTCCGGGGGAGGTAGGCAGTGCAGGCAACGAGGGGTCAGAACAGCTCGATCGAGCCAGCGTCCATCTCACTCTGGGTGACAGGATTGGGGCGTCCATTGGTGGGCGCACCGAACGGCGCGGCGGCAGCCTCCTCCTCGTCGGGCCCTTGCCCCATGGATTCGGCGGCCAGCTTGTAGGCGCAGCCCTGCAGCACCTTGGTGGTGTGGGCGATCAGTTGCGAAGCCATGTCCTGGAACTGCAGTTCGGTCACGGCGTCGCGCAGCGTGCCGCGCACCTGGCCCAGGGCCTCGTGGTGCTGCGGCTCGGCCAGGGCGCTGTGCACCTTGTCGAAGCGCTGCATCAGGTTGTCCATGGTGTGGGCCAGCAGGCTGTCCAGCCGCTGCAGGTCGTGCATCACGACCATCAGCGAATCCTGCAGGTCGGCCACGACCATCACCGGCAGCTGCACTGCCGGTGTCTGGGGCTGCTCTGACTCTGCCGACATGGTTGCCTCCGTTGCACAGGAGAAGCTGCATTACTGAACGAATGCAGGGCAGATATTAGTGCGGTTTGGGGACAGGCTCACCAAATGTGTAGGATGGGGCGACGAAGTGCAGCCCCTGGGTGACAGGCGTTGCGCACCGTACAGCCCTCACCACCGCACCGCCTTCCATGGCCGAGAACGCCGCCCCCCGTCCCATCCGGATCCTGCACCTGGAAGATTCCGAAATCGACCACCAGCTCGTGGCCTTGACGCTGCGCAAGCACGGCCTGGCGTTCGAGATGGAGCGCGTGGAAACCCTCGAGGATTTCAAGCAGAGGCTCGATGGGGACCGGTTCGACGTGGTGCTGGCCGACTACCACCTGGCCGGGTTCACCGCGCTGGACGCCTGGGCCCTGCTGTGCACGCAACCGCAGCGCCCGCCTTTCGTGCTGGTGTCGGGCGCCATCGGCGAAGCCGCCGCGGTGGAGGCCATCCGCATCGGCCTGTCGGACTACGTGCTCAAGGACCACATCGGCAAGCTACCGCACGTGATCGCGCGCGCCATCGAAGTCTGGCAGGCACGCCAGGACCAGGCCCGCGCCGACGCCGATCTGGCCGCCTCCGAGCGCCGCCTGGCCGCGCTGACCGAACACCTGCAGACCTCCATCGAGCAGGAGCGCGCGGCGATCGCGCGCGAAGTGCACGACGACATTGGCGGCTCGCTCGCCGCGATCCGGCTCGACCTGGCCTGGATCGCGCGGCACAGCCAGGAGGACGCGGCCATGCAGTCGCACACCCAGGCCGCCAGCGAGATGCTGCAGCACGCGCTGGAGGCCAGCCAGCGCATCATGATGAACCTGCGCCCGCCCATCCTCGACCAGGGCCTGGTCGCCGCCATCGGCTGGCTGGCCGAAGCCTTCGAGCGCCGCACCGGGGTGCCCACCGTCCTGGCCGCTCCGCCGGGTGGGGTGGACATCGACAAGACCCTGGCCCTGGTGGCCTACCGCACGGCCCAGGAGGCGCTGACCAATGCCGCCAAGTACGCCGAATGCCAGCGCGTGGCGATCGACCTGTCCGACGGCGAAGGCGTGCTGACGCTGGAGATCAGCGACGACGGCCAAGGCATCGCGCCGCAGGCGCTGGCCAAGCCCAGATCCTTCGGCCTGCGCGGCCTGGCCGAGCGCGCCCGCACCGTGGGCGGGTGGCTCGACATCTCCAGCCGGCCCGGCATGGGTACCACCATCGTCCTGACCATTCCGCTGGACGCAGCGGCCGCCGAACGACTCGACCAGGGGGAATCCGCATGATCCGTGTCGTGCTCTGCGACGACCACGCCGTGGTGCGCCGCGGCATCCGCGACACGCTGGCGGAGGCCGTCGACATCCAGGTGGTGGGCGAAGCCTCCAGCTACGCCGAGGTCCGCGATGTGCTGCGCAGGACGCCATGCGACGTGCTGGTGCTGGACCTGAACATGCCCGGCCGTGGCGGCATGGAGGTGCTGTCCAGCCTGGGCGAATCCGGCGTCACCGTGAAGGTGCTGGTGGTCTCCATGTACCCGGAAGACCAGTACGCGCTGCGCTGCCTGCGCGCCGGCGCCAAGGGCTACCTCAGCAAGGCCGGCGACCCCGACGAGCTGGTGCGCGGGGTGCGCACCGTCGCCCAGGGCCGCAACTATGTGACACCCGAGGTCGCGCAGATGCTGGTGGACAGCCTGGCCAAGCCGGCGCAGGAATCACTGCACGCCGCGCTGTCCGAGCGCGAGTTGCAGACCGTGGTGAAGATCGCCAGCGGCAAGCGCCTGTCGGACATCGCCGAGGAACTCATGCTGAGTCCCAAGACCGTGAGCGTTTACCGCACGCGCGCGCTCGAAAAGCTCAATCTCGGCAACAACGCCGAACTGACCGTCTACGCCATTCGCAACGGCCTGGTCTGAAGGAAAAGCCCATGCAGCAGCGCCCCCTCGGTGCCACCGGCATCGCCATCGCCCCCGTCGTCTTCGGCGGGAACGTGTTCGGCTGGACCATCGACGAAGCCACCAGCTTCTCGGTGCTCGACGCCTTTGTCGATGCCGGCTTCAACGCCATCGACACGGCGGACGTCTATTCGCGCTGGGCGAGCGGCAACCAGGGCGGCGAGTCCGAAACCATCATCGGCCGCTGGCTCAAGGCCAGGCCCAGCCGGCGCGACCGGGTCGTGCTGTTCACCAAGGTCGGCTCGGACATGGGACTGGGCAAACGCAGCCTGGCCGCCCGCTGGATCGAGCGGGCTGTGGAAGACTCTCTGCGCCGCCTGGGCGTGGAGCGCATCGACCTGTACTTTTCGCACTGGCCCGATCCCGACACCCCGCACGAGGAAACGCTGGGCGCCTACGCCCGGCTGCAGGCGGCCGGCAAGGTGCGCGCCATCGGCGCGTCCAACTACGACGCGGCGCTGCTGGGCGAGGCTTTGGCCGTGGCGCGCCGCCAGGGCCTGCCCGCCTACCAGGTGCTGCAGCCCGAGTACAACCTGGCCGACCGGGCCTAGTACGAAGGCCCGCTGCGCGACCTGTGCGTGCGCGAGGGCCTGGGCGTGGTGACCTACTACAGCCTGGCCTCGGGCTTCCTGTCGGGCAAGTACCGCAGCACTGCCGACCTGGCTGCAAGCGCACGCGGCAGGGGCGTGGCCAAGTACCTCAATCCCCGCGGCACGGCCATCCTCGATGCGCTCGACGCCGTGGCCGCGGCCCACGGCGCCACGCCGGCCGAGGTCGCGCTGGCCTGGCTGATCGGGCGCACCGGGGTGACCGCGCCGATCGCCAGCGCGACCAGCGTGCGGCAGGTCGAGAGCTTCGCCAACGCCGCCGCGCTGCAGCTGTCGGCCGGCGAGCTGGCCACGCTGGACGCCGCCAGCACGCCTCAGCCGGCCTGACGCAGCGTCAGGTTGATGCGCTCCGCACCCAGCAGCGGGTGCGGCAGCGCCTTGAGCGGCAGCACGCCGTGAAAGCGCAGGCGGTCCACCCCGCCCCAGACCACCACGTCGCCATGCTGCAGCGGCACGCGCGCGGCCTTGTCTGCACGCGCCAGGCCGCCGAACAGGAACACCGCGGGCATGCCGAGCGAGACCGAGACGATGGGCGCCCGGTGGTCGCGCTCGTCCTTGTCCTGGTGCAGGGACAGCCGCGCGCCAGGTGCGTAGTGGTTGATCAGGCAGGCGTCGGGCCGGTAGCCTGCGAAACCGGCGGCGGTCGCGGCGGACAGCGCCAGTTCGGTGAAGGCCGCGGGCATGGCCGGCCAGGGCTGGCCGCTGTCGGGATCGGTGGCGCTGTAGCGGTAGCCGCGCCGGTCCGACACCCAGCCCAGCGCGCCGCAGTTGGTGTTGGCCACCGACATGGCGAGCCCGCCCGGCGTGACCATGTGGCGCGGCGGCGCCGCGCGCTCGACATCGGCCAGGGCGCTTCGCAACCGGCCCACCCAGGGCAGCGCGAAGCCACGCAGCACGCAGGCCTGCGCCCCCAGCAGCACGATGCCGTGCTGGGCCGGCTCGTCGAACAGCGCCCCCTGGTCCACTACCTCGGCCCGAACAGCGCGATGGTGCGCTCCATCAGCGCCATCATGGGCTGGTCCATGAGGGGCAGCGTGGCCGCGATGCCGATCAGGCCCATCACCAGCGTGACCGGAAAGCCCACGGCGAACACGTTCATCTGCGGCGCCACGCGCGAGACGATGCCCAGCGTGAGGTTGACGAACAGCAGCAGGCCGATCATGGGCAGCGCGATCCACAGCGCACTGGCGAAGATC
>CAJYRH010000506.1 GCA_913776795.1 uncultured Pseudorhodoferax sp.
GTAGGGCCAGTCGCTCGGCCGGCCGCCCAGGCGGCGGATGGCGCGGCCGGCGAAGAAGTCGTAGGCACACAGGCAGGACACCGGGTTGCCCGGCAGCAGGAACACCAGGGCCGCGCCGATGCGGCCCATGCCGGCCGGGCTGGAGGGGCGCATGGCGATGCCGTGGACCGCCAGCTCGCCCAAGCGGGCCAGCAGGCGCGGCGCATGGTCTTCCGCACCCACGCTGGAGCCGCCCGAGACCAGCACCACGTCCGCGCCCGGCGCGGCCAGCGCCTGGGCGATCTGCTCGGGGTCGTCGCACAGGCGCTGGTGCGATTCGATCAGCCCGCCGTCGCGCGCGACCAGGCCGCGCAGGGTGACGGAGTTCGCGTCGTAGATCGCGTGCGGCCCCTTGGCCTGGCCCGGCGCGCGCACCTCGTTGCCGGTGACCAGCAGGCGCACACGCGGCTGGCGCACCACCTGCACCTGTGCCAGCCCGAGCGAGGCGACGAGGCCCGCATCCTGCGCGCGCAGCCGCCGGCCCGCGGCCAGCACCGTGCTGCCGCGCGCGATGTCCTCGCCCACGCGGCCCACATGCTGGCCAGGTGCCACTGGCTGGGCAACGGCCACGCGGCCGTTCTCCTCGCGCGCGTATTCGGCGGGCAGCACGGCGTCCAGTCCGGCCGGCACGGGCGCCCCGGTCATGATGCGGACCGCCGCGCCCGCGGGCACCGCGCCCTCGAACGGCCGGCCCGGGCCGGCCTGGCCCACGACGGCGAATTCGAGCGGGTTGTAGTCGCCCGCGCCGGTGGTCTCGCCGCCGCGCAGCGCGTAGCCGTCCATGGCCGCGCGGTCGAATTCGGGTACGGCGATGGGGGCGACGAGGGCCTGCACGAGGATGCGGCCGGCGGCGTCGTCGATGGCCACCGGTTCGCCCGCGAGGCAGGGTGTGTGGGCGTCGATCCAGGCGAGCGCGGAGGGCACTTCCGCGCGCTGCGCGAAGCCGCGCATGCGCACGTCGGTCGTGGAAACGGGAGGGCTCATCTGCATCCGGGCCAGTATAGGAGTGGTGCTTTCGCGGCCGCGGCCGTGCCGCTCACGCGCCCGGCGGCGTCTCGGCGGGCGTGCCGCTGGCCAGGTCCTCGTACCACAGGAAGGCATCGCAGCTGCCGGCCCAGTGGCGGTTGGTGTTGGGCCGCGTGCCCACGCCCACCAGCCGGCGGCCGGCGGCGTGGACCTTTTGCGCCAGCGGCAGGAAATCGCTGTCGCCGCCCACCACCACCACGGTGCGGATGTGGGGAAAGCGCGCGAGGTCTTCCAGCACGTCCAGGCTGAGCCGGATGTCGGCGCCGTTCTTGGCCGCGCCACCGGGTGGGAACATCTGCACGAGGTCCATGCCGGCCTGCATCAGCGCATCGCGGTAGCGGCTGAAGAACTGCCAGTTGCAGTAGGCGCGGTGGATGGCCAGCGGACCCTGGGCCAGCGCCGCGGCGGTGACGGCCGCCACGTCCACGAGCGGCTCCTGCAGCTTGAAGCGCACGTCTGGCCTGGCGTAGTGGCCTTCGCCCAGGCGGGCCTCGACCAGTCCGGCGTGCAGGTTCTCGAAATCCCAGTACAGGGCAACGCAAGGCTGGTCATGGTTGTTTGGCATCGGGGCGATCGTAGCCGGCGCGGTCACAGCCACTGGCGCGTGACGCCGTTGGTCCAGCCGAAGCCGTCCTGCAGCGGGTACTCGCCGCCGCTGCCGCCCATCGCCTCGGGATGCGCGTGCAGCGCGTACTTCTCGACCAGCCGGCGCTCGCGGCCGTACACCGCCTGCACCGTGCGCAGCCAGCGCATGCGGATCTCGCCGGCCAGCGTGTCCAGGCCGTAGGCGGCCAGGCCCTCGGCGGCGATCCACTGCAGCGGCGCCCAGCCATTGGGCCGATCCCATTGCTCGGCGCTGCAGTGCTCGGTCGTCGCCAGGCCGCCGGGCACGAGCAGGCGGCGCGCCAGCGTGTCGGCCAGCCGGCGGGCCTGCGCCGGGCTGGCCGTGTGCGTGAACAGCGGCGTGGCGGTGGCGGCGTTCAAGGCCGGCCGCGGCCGCTGTTCGGGCCAGTCCAGCTCGAGCCAGGCGCCGGCCTCCTCGCTCCAGAGCCAGCGGTCCATGGCCGCGCGGCGCGCGTCGGCCAGGGCCCGGTGCCGGCGCGCCGTGGCGTGGTCGCCGGCCTGCGCGGCGAGGTGGGCGATGCGGCAGTCCAGCTTGTGCAGCAGCGCGTTGAGGTCCACCGGCACGATGCGCGTGGTGCGGATGGTGGCCAGGGCCTGCAGCCGCTCGCGGCCGGCCGGCGGTGCATCGAGCCAGCGGCTGCTGAAGTCCCAGCCCGATTCGGCCGCGGCGCGCAGGTCGCGGAACACCTCGGCGGCCGGGCGCTGCGGCGCGGCCGCCGCGGTGGCCACGTCTTCGCGCCAGGCCTCCTCGCGCGGCTGGTCGCGGTCGTCCCAGTAGCGGTTGAGCAGCGTGCCGTCGGCCAGGCGCACCACACGCCGGTAGGCCTGGCCGGGAGCCAGCGCCTCGACGCCGTCCATCCAGAAGGCATGCTCGCGCTGCAGCTGCGGCAGGTAGCGCAGCGCGCCCTGGCCGCCGCAGCCTTCGCAGAGCTCGGCCATGCAGGCGAACAGCGGCGGCTGCGAGCGGCTCAGGTAGTAGGTGCGCGTGCCATTGGGCACATGGCCGAAGCGCTCGATCAGGTAGGCGAAGTTGTCGGTCATCGCGTGCAGCAGGTGCGTGCGCCCGCTGGCCGCCAGGCCCAGCATGGTGAAGTACGAATCCCAGTAGTACATCTCGACGAAGCGCCCGCCCGGCACCACGTAGGGATGCGGCAGCGCCAGCAGCGAGCCGCGGTGCGGGTGCTGGTCGGGGTGGCGCGTGAGCGCGTCCCAGAGCGCGTCGATGTGGCTGCGCAGGTCCTGCGTTGGCGCGTTCGCACGGCGGTCCGGCGCCGGTGCATCGGAGGAACCAGCCGGCGCCGGTGCATCGGAGTAACCAGCCGGCGCCGGTGCACCGGAGGAACCAGCCGGCGCCGGTGCACCGGAGGCTCCTGCCAGCGCCGGCCGTTGCGTCGCGAAATGCGCG
>CAJYRH010000507.1 GCA_913776795.1 uncultured Pseudorhodoferax sp.
CAACGTGGCTGATGGCGACCTGTCCGCTGCGTCCAAGGACGCGGTGAACGGTAATCAGCTGTTTGCCACCAACCAGGCGATCACGGGCCTGGGCGGGCGGAGCGACCAGCTCGGCAGCTCGACGGCCAGCACGCTGGGCGGCAACGCCGCCTATGACGCGACGACCGGCAAGGTCACGGTGAGCAATGTCGGCGGCACGGGCAAGGACACCGTCAACGACGCGATCGCTTCGGTGCAACAGACCGCTAACGCGGGCTGGAATGTCCAGGCCAATGGCGATGCTGCGACGCAGGTCAAGCCGGGTGACACGGTGCAGTTCAAGGATGGGCAGAACATCAAGATCACGCGCACGGGCACGGACATCACCGTGGCCACGGCCGATGATCTGAAGGCGACGTCCATCACTACGGGCAATGTGAAGCTGGATACGACCGGTCTCACGATCACGAACGGCCCCAGCGTGCTGGCCTCCGGTATCGATGCCGGTGACAAGAAGATCACCAACGTGGCCAACGGCGACCTCTCCGCTGCGTCCAAGGACGCGGTGAACGGCAGCCAACTGTTCACGACCAACCAGACGGTCAATGACGTTGCCTCGAACACCAGCCAGTACCTGGGCGGTGGTGCGGACGTGAAGAACGGCAAGGCGCCGAGCTATTCGATCGGTGGTTCGACCTACAACAACGTCGGTGATGTGTTCTCGGCGATCGACGGCGGTTCGTCGGGGGTGGTGCAACGCACGAGCACTCTGGACGAGACGGTGCTGACGGCCAAGGGTGGCACTGCGGCTAATCCAGGCAATGCCCAGCGCCTGACCAATCTGGCCGCAGGTGCGGTGTCATCGTCCTCGACGGATGCAGTGAACGGTTCGCAGCTGTTTGCGGTGGATCAGAAGGCCGGTGCGGGCTGGAACATTTCTGCTCAGGGCAGCAACAGCACCAATGTGGCGCCAGGCGCTACCGTGGATCTGAAGAACAGCGACGGAAATATCGTGGTGCGCAAGACCGCGTCCGGCAATGACGTCACCTTCGACCTGTCCAAGGTGCTGACGCTGGACAGCTTGACAATGGGCAATACCTTCATTGACACCGCTGGTGTGAAGGTCGGCAGCGACGTGGTGCTGGGGAGCACGGGCCTCGTCATTGCCAACGGGCCCAGCGTGACCCGTGCTGGCGTGGATGCTGGCGGCATGAGGATCGTCAACGTAGCGGCCGGTTCGGCCGCCACCGATGCGGTCAACGTCAGCCAGTTGCAGGCAGCGGTGGCCAGCGGGCGGACGCGCTACTACGGCGCCAACGACGGTGGCACGCAAGGCGGCAACAGCAACGGCGATGGAGCGACTGGCAGCCAGGCTCTGGCCGCAGGGGTCGGGGCAACGGCCTCCGGCGCGGGTGCCTCGGCGGTGGGCGCTGCGGCCTCGGCCTCGGGTGCAGGCGCTCTCGCGCTGGGCCGCAATGCCAGCGCCCGGGCCGATGGCAGCGTGGCGGTTGGCGATGGCGCCAGCGATGGCGGCCGCGGTGCGGAGCGCTATACCGGCACGTACTCGGGAGTGCAGAACGACACGGCGGGCACGGTTTCGATCGGTAATGCCAGCGCCGGCCAGATCCGCACGCTGAGCAATGTGGCCGATGCCCGGGAGGCCACGGATGCGGTCAATCTGCGCCAGCTCGACGGCGCGGTGCGGCAGGCCAACGTCTATACGGACAGCCGCGTGCAGCAGGTGAGCCAGCAGACGGTGCAGAACACGACCAACGTACAGAACCTGCGCGACGGCAAGGACGGGCTCTTCCAGGTCAACAACACCGACGGCAATGCCAAGCCCTCGGCGACCGGCAGCAATGCCGCCGCCGGCGGAAGCGGTGCGGTGGCCTCGGGTGACCGTAGCCTGGCGCTGGGCACCGATGCGCAGGCGACTGCGAACAACGCCGTGGCGCTGGGAAGCGGCGCTGTGGCCGACCGGGCCAACAGCGTGTCGGTCGGTGCGGCGGGCCGTGAGCGGCAGGTCACCAATGTGGCGGCGGGTTCGGCCGACACGGATGCGGTCAACGTGAGCCAGCTCCGGTCGTCGCAGCAGGGAATGTTGCGCTACGACACCAACCCCGATGGCACCAGCAACTACAGCCGGATCACCATGGGCAACGGCCAGGGGCCGACCACGATCTCCAACGTGGCGCCCGGCGTGGCAGGCACAGATGCCGTCAACGTGGACCAGCTGAACCAGGGCCTGGCCGAGCAGCGTGCCTATACGGACCGTGCGGTGAACACGGTGCGGCGCGAGGCCAATGCCGGCATCGCAGCGGCGATCGCCACAGCCAATCTGCCGCAGACGTACGCGCCGGGCAGGGGGATGACGTCGGTGGCCATCGGCACCTATGGCGGGCAGTCGGCGCTCGCGGTCGGCGCCTCGGTGCTCTCGGACAGCGGACGCTGGATCTTCAAGTTCAGCGGGTCGGCGACCACCCGGGGCAGCGTGGGCGTAGGCGGCGGCGTGGGCTTCGCCTGGTGAGGGCCTGAGGGCGCCGAGCCGGAGTGATCGCCTCGGCGCCGGAGATCCCTTCGCTCCCTGGGGCAGGGGCTTCTCCACCGCCTTTTCGCGGCTCCGCTACCCGCCAACCCGCCCCCAGCCGGGGGCGGACATCAAATATCAAAGGAATTCATCATGAAAGAACAGAACAGGTCGATGCTGCGCGCCGCAAAGACAGTGGCCGTCACCGCCACGGTCTTGCTGCTCGCGGCATGCGGAACCCTGAGCCAGGGCATCAGCCAGGATGGCGCTCAGGCGCAGCAATTGGTCTGGCCGGCGCCGCAGGACACCAACGGGCTTCATTCTCAAGGGACCTATCCGACGCCGCAGGCCATCGCCTCGATCCACCCCGGCATGAACAAGTCGCAACTGCAGGCGCTGATCGGCCCGCCGCACTTCGGCGAAGCCTATGGGACGCGGGAATGGGACTATCTCTTTCACCTGCGTCTGCCTGGACAGAATGGTTTCGTGGTCTGCCAGCTGAAGCTGCTGTATGGCGAGGATGGCACGGTGGGCAGCCAGCACTGGCGGCCGGCCAGCTGCGCGGCGCAGGAGCCCGCGGCCCCGGTGGCGGCTGCCCCAGCCGCTGCACCGGCTCCAGCGCCCTTGCCGGCACTGATCAACGAGCCGGCCGCGCCCGCCGAACCGGAGCGCCGCACGCTGCGTGCCAGTGCGCTGTTCCGCTTCAACGGTTCTTCCGTGGCGGACATCCTGCCCGAAGGCCAGCGCGAGCTGCAGGCGCTGTCGGCGCTGCTGCTGGACCCGCAGCGCCGCCTGGCGTCGGTGCGGGTGCTGGCCCATACCGACCGGCTGGGCACCGCGGCCTACAACCAGGCACTGTCGCAGCAGCGGGCTGCCAGCGTCGCCGAATACCTGCGCCAGCGCGGAGTGGACCCGGCGCGGATCGCTGCGGTCGGCCTGGGCGCCGGCGATCCGGTCAGCGTGGGTTGCGAGAAGAAAGCCAAAGCGTCGCGCCAGGCGCTGATCGACTGCCTGGCACCTGACCGGCGCGTGGTGTTCGAGATCCGCTGGCAGCCTGCCGCAGCGTGACGGCAGGGGCGCTGCGCGGCCCGCCCGTATTCCTATTCCTGATGACAACGATAAAGAACGAAAGCGAAGCAATGCAATATTCCCATTCTTTTCCCCCCGCCCCAGGCTCTCGCCAGCGGCGCAACAGCCCCTGGTGGCTCTTGGCCTGTGTGCTTCTGGCGCTGACGGCGGCGCATGCCAGCCCTGCGCTGGCCCAGAACCGGTCGGCGGAAGTGCCAGCGGTGGCAAGGCAGGGCGCTGTGGCTGCCACGCCAGGAGCCGCTGCTGATGCGGCCGCCGCTGTGGGGGCCAGCACCGAGCGTTACCAGGAATGGCTCATCAGCTGCGAAGGGCCCGCCAACGGCCGCTATTGCACGCTTGAACAGGATCTGCGCCGCCGCGAGGACAACCGCCGGCTGGTGCTGCTCGAGGTCAAGCCTGAGAGCATGGATAGCGCGCTCGTTGGGCTGACGCTGCCCTTGGGGCTCGATCTGCGCTCGGGGTTGGCGCTGCAGATCGACGATGGCCCCATGGTGCAGGGCGTGCCCTATCGCACCTGCCTGCAGCAAGGATGCCTGGTGTCCATGCGTTTCGATCAGGGGACGCTGGAAGGCATGCGCACGGGCAAGGTGCTCAAGGTGCGGGCTGGTGTGGCGTCGGGCGGCGTGGCGGACTTCCAGCTGCCGCTGGCCGGCTTCGCTCAGGCCTACGTGCGAATGGCGGCCTTGGCGGCTACGGCCGCGGCAAGTCCCGCAGTCTCGGGCCGGCGTCCCTGACAGGCACTGTCACCCATCCACATTCCAGGCCTCCTTCGGGGCATGACATTTCAGGAGAAGCACTATGGTGTTGAGCAAACGATTGGGAGCCGAGTGCCTGGGCACGTTCTGGCTCGTGCTGGGAGGCTGCGGCAGCGCGTTGCTGGCGGCGCATACAGGCGGGGCCGACGATCCGGCAGGCATCGGATTGCTGGGGGTTTCGCTGGCCTTCGGCCTGGCGCTCCTGAGCGGCATCTGTGCCTTCGGCCCCATTTCTGGGGGGCATTTCAATCCGGCGGTGACCTTGGGTCTGTGGGCCGGTGGGCGCTTCCAGGCACGCGACGTGCTGCCCTACTGGCTGGCACAGGTGGTCGGCGGCTTGCTGGCCGGGGCCCTGCTATGGCATTTCATGGATGAGCCACTGTCGATGGCATGGCTGGCCGGTGGCCGCGGGACTGAGGCGCTGCACCCGATGCAGGCGGGGGCGTTCGCCAGCAATGGCTACGGCGTGTTGTCGCCGGGTGGCTACCCGATGTCCATGGCTTTCCTGTGCGAAGCATTGATGACTGCGATGTTCGTGGTCGTGATCATGGGGGCGACGCACTGGAATGCCCCGGCGGCAATGGCGCCGGTGGCGATCGGACTGGCGCTCACGCTGATCCACTTGGTCAGCATTCCCATTACCAATACCTCGGTGAACCCGGCGCGCTCAACGGCGGTAGCGCTGTTCGCCGGCAGCGCGGCGGTGCAGCAGCTGTGGCTGTTCTGGCTTGCGCCGCTGATCGGCGGGCTTGGCGGAGGCCTGCTGTATCGCTGGCTGGGCGAGAAGTGATCCGAAGCCCCGTCTTTTGCCACCACGGTTGAGAGCGGGGCGCTGCGTCGCCAGGCAGGGCTGGATATCTGGCGCCGCCCCGGAGCGGATGCACCGTCTGGGTCGAGGGTGTGTCCCAGAGGCTGGCATAGCCAGCCTGATCAAGCGGCAGGGCCCGTTCGCCGGCGCTTCAGCGCAATCTGCCGGCGGCCGGTGCATCGCCCGCGATGGGCTGGATGCGGCGGGCCACCAGGCCTTCGCGGGTGCGCTCGGCCACGAAGCGCACGCGCTGGCCGGGCGCGAGATTCAGGCCCTCCACCGGCTCGCGCACGCGGAACACCATGGTCATGGGCGCCATGCCCAGGTTCCTGATCGCGCCATGGCGCAGGGTCAGGCGGGCGGTGGCCGCGTCCCAGCGCACGACTTCGCCTTCGCTGGCCTCTGCGTCCGTGCCGGCGGCTGCGGCGCCGTCGCTTGGTGGCGCGTCTTGCGGGCCGTGGCCGGCATGGGCGTCCTGGGCCGGCGGGGCGCCGTTGTCGCCTTCGTCCTGGCGGTTGCCGGGGTAGTGCTGGAACACGCTGGTGCTGCCGTCGCGGGACACCAGCAGCACGTCGAAGGCATCGCGCCGGCCGCCGTAGAGGGCTCCGTCCATGCCGGGCGAGCCCACCGGCATGCCGGGCACGGCCAGGCCCAGGGCCTGGGGTTTTTCGCGCAGCAGGCGCCTCACGTCGGCGGCGGGCACATGGCCTTCGATGACGTAGCCGCCCACCAGCGCGGTGTGGCAGGAGCCGAGCTTGGCGGGCAGGCCCAGGCGCTGGCGCACCGCGGTGTTGCCCATGTCGTGCACGCCGACGCGAAAGCCCGCCGCCTGCATGTGGGCCACCCAGTCCTTGCAGCAGCCGCAGTTCGGGTCTTTCCAGACTTCCATGTCGGCCGGCAGGTTGGCGGTGGAGGTGGTGGCGGGCGCGGCGGCCCGGGCCAGCACCGGGAGGGCGCTGGCGGCGGCCAGGGCGATGGCGTGCCGCAGCCAGTCGCGGCGGGGGGCGTGTGGGTGGTTCATGGTGACGGTTC
>CAJYRH010000508.1 GCA_913776795.1 uncultured Pseudorhodoferax sp.
GGGGGCGCGGGGCCCCCGGCGCCGCGCCGCTGGCTGCGCCGCCACAGCAATCCGGCGTAGGCTTCGGCGGCCTGCCGCGTCGACGGGTTGAGCATGATCAACTGTTCGTCCTTGCCGGCAAGGACCGAGGCCGTGGCGTTCGGGCTCACGAGCAGCACACCGGCCTGCGTGGCCAGCGGCAGCACGGCCTGCGCGACGCCGCTGGAGAACGGCCCGATGGCCGCCTCGGCGCCAGCGTCGATCAGGCTCTGCATGGCAAGGCGCGCCATCTGCGCGTCCTCGCCGTTGTCCCGCACGTACAGCTCCAGGATCCGGCCCTGCACGCCGCCTGCGGCGTTGACCTGTTCGACCGCGACGATGGTGCCATTGCGCCCGTCTTCGCTGGTTGCGGCGGCAGGGCCCGACAGGCCCGCGAGGAAGCCCAGCCTGAACGGTTCGCGGCGGCCGCATCCGGCCAGGCCCGTTGCCGCACCCAGCCCGGCGAGCAGGGTGCGGCGCCTCATGCCGGGTCCTTGCGCTGCTGCAGCCACTCGCAGAGCGCGTCCAGCGGCATCGGCCGCCCGTACAGGTAGCCCTGCACTTCGTCGCAGCCGATCTGGCGCAGCGCCTGGGCCTGCGCCGTCGTCTCCACCCCTTCGGCCAGCACCTGCATGCCGAGCCGGTGGCCCAATGGAACGATCATCTCGGCGATGCGCGGGGCGGCGTCGCCGCCGTCCAGCGCCATGACGAAGGCGCGGTCGATCTTGAGCCGGTCCGCTGGCAGCCGGTCCAGGTAGGACAGCGAGGAGAAGCCGGTGCCGAAATCGTCGATCGCCACGGCGATGCCGCGCGACTTGAGCGCGCGCAGCACGGCAGCCACGCGTTCCAAGCCCATCACGGCCACCGACTCCGTGATCTCCAGCTCCAGGCTGCTGCCGGGCAGGCCGGTGTCGCGCAACGCCTCGTCGACGTCGGCCAGCAAGCGGGGCTGGCCGAACTGCAACGGCGACACGTTGACGGCCATGCGCAGATCGGGCAGGTCCTGGCGCAGGCGCACCAGCGCGTGCAGCGCCGTGCGCAGCACCCAGTTGCCGATCGGCACGATCAGGCCGGACTGCTCGGCCACCGGGATGAACTCGGCCGGGGAGACGAAGCGGCCTTCTTCGGTGCGCCAGCGCAGCAGCGCTTCGGCACCGACCACGCGGCCGTCGGCCAGCGCCAGCTGCGGTTGGTAGACGACGAAGAGGTTGTCGCGGTCGAACGCCTGCTGCAGCCCGTGCAGCAGCCGCGTGCGCTCGCGCGCGGCGATGCCGATGGCGTCGGTGTAGGTGTGCGCGTGCCCCTGGCCGGACGCCTTGGCCTGCTTCAGGGCGATGAGCGCGTTCTTGAACAGCTCCTGGCCGCCCGCGGCCGCCGCGGTGCTGCCAGCCACCCCGATCGAGAACGAAACCGGTCGCGCCACGCCTTCGACCTCGTAGGGGGCCTCCAGCAAGGCGGCGAGCCGCGCCGGCACGAGCGCATCGGCCGCGCCCCAGACGCCGAAGGTGTCGCCCGCCACGCGCGCCAGCAGCACACCCGCGGGCAGGCCCTGCGCCAGCCGCCGTGCGATGGCCGCCAGCAGCAGGTCGCCGTAGGCGTAGCCGAACATGTCGTTGGTTTCGGCGAAGCGGTCGATGTCCAGCAGTGCCAGCACCTGGCCCGGCGAGCGCCCCGCTGCGGCCTGCTGGTCGATGTGCTGCAGCAGCGCCATGCGGTTGGGCAGATCCAGGAGCCGGTCCCTGAAGGCGTACTCGCGCAGCCGCACCAGCAGGTCGATGTTGGAGGCGGACAGGGCGATGTTGGCGCAAAACACGTTGAGCAGCCGCACGTCCACCTCGCGCAAAGGCTTGCCGGCACGCACGAAGGCGGCGAAGTCGCTGCCTTCGTGCCCCGCGAAATAGAGCGTGATGTGGCATGGCTCCAGCAGGTTGCGGCGCTCGGCCAGCGCCTGGCCCAGGCTGCGTGCCACCAGGTCGTCGCCAATGTCGGCGATGTCGCTGTCCATCAAGCCGGCGAACGCGCCGGCCGCGGCGATCACGGTAACCGGCATCGCGGCCTGCCCTGGGGCTGCGCGGCGCGACGCACAGACCAGCCCCTCGGGTTGCACGCCGATCAGGCTTGCGATCTGGGTGATCACGCCCTCGGCAAAGGCACGCAGACCCTGCTCGGCCAGGAACTGGTTGCTGGCCTCGACGATCTTCTCCAGCCCGCGCCGGTTGGCGTCCAGGCGCTGCAGCTGGTCGAAGGAGCGGATCGCCGCCGTCAGGGCCGTGTAGAGCTTGACGCGCGTGAGCTCGCTCTTGGTTTTGTAATCGTTGATGTCATAGCGGCGGATGGTGTCGATCTCCGGCGCGTGGCCCGGCTGGCCGGTGCGCAGCACGATGCGCACGTGGGCCATGCCCAGCTCGGTGCGGATGCGGTCGACCGTGGCCAGCCCGGCCTCCTCGCTCTCCATGACGACGTCCAGCAGGATCACCGCGACGTCGCGCTCACGTGCCAGCAGCTGCACTGCCTCTGCGCCCGAATAGGCATGCAGCAGCTCCAGCGACCGCCCTTCGATGTCCATGCCGCGCAGGCCGAAGGCCGTGCTCTCGTGAACGTCGGCGTCGTCGTCGACGACGAGGATGCGCCACGGCGCCGGTTCTTGTGGTCGTGCCGGCGCCAGCACGTCGGCCTCGTCGACGAATTCCAGGATGTCGTTGTCGTTCATGTCCCGCATCGCGCCACCGCGCACATCCGTGTGCCGGCAGCCATCGCAAAAGGCCGCCATTCCACCAGGGCCGGCGCATACACGTCAGCTGCTAGTTCTGACAGTAAATGATTGCAACAGTGCGTCACCGA
>CAJYRH010000509.1 GCA_913776795.1 uncultured Pseudorhodoferax sp.
AGCAGCACGCTCTTGCCCACGCCGCTGCCGGCCATCAGGCCCACGCGCTGGCCCTTGCCCAGCGTGAGCAGGCCGTTGATGGCGCGCACGCCCACGTCCAGCGCCTCGTGCACGGGCTGCTTGCGCAGCGGGTGCACGCGCGGCGGCTGGGCCGGCAGCGGGTGTTCGCCGCTCAGCGGGCCGCGGCCGTCCATGGGCTCGCCCAGGCCGTCGACGATGCGGCCCAGCCAGCCCGGGCCGATCAGCGGCAGCCGGCGCTCGGCCAGCGGCAGCACGCGCGCGCCGGTGGCCAGGCCCTCGATGGCGCGGAACGGCATCAGGTAGGCGATTTCGTCGCGGAAGCCGACGACCTGGGCCTCGACCCAGTCGCCGGCCGCGGTCTCGACGCGGCAGCGCTGGCCGGTGTGCAGCGTGCAGCCCGCGCTTTCGAGCAGCAGGCCGGAGGCGCCGACCAGCCGGCCGGTCGGCCGCGCCACCGGCACCTGGCCGAGCTCGACATCGCGCAGGGCGGCACGCAGCGTCATCGCACCACCTGCAGGGCCGGCGCGGCCGGCAGACCGTCGTCTTCGTCGTCCAGGTCGCGCTGGGCCTCGGGCCGGCCCTTGCCCTTGAGCTGGGCGCGCACCTGCTCCATCACGGCGGCCTGGCGCTGGCGGCAGCCGGCGTCGGCCTCGTGGCGACCGGCGCGCACATGGCATTCGCCGGGCTCCAGCCGCGTGTCGGGCAGGAGCTTCCACTTCCTGGCGCGCTCGGGGTCCAGGTCGGTGATGCGCTGCAGGTCTTCCGGGTGCAGGAACACCTCGACCTCGCGGGCGCGCACGCGCGGCAGCGTGGCCAGCGTCTCGTCCACCATGGTCAGCAGCTGCAGCGGCTGCAGCGCCAGTTCGCAGCGGATGACCTGGCGCGCCACCTTGCCGACCAGCTCGACCACCTCGTCGCGCAGCGCCTCCTGGTATTCGGCCTGCAGGTTCTTGAGCGCCTCCAGGATGGCCTCGACCGGGCCGGCCTTCTCGTCGAAGGCCGCCATGGTGTCGCGTCGGGCTTCCTCCATGCCCTGGCGCAGGCCCTCGGCATGGCCGCTCTTGTGGCCCTGGGCCTCGCCGGCCTCGCGGCCGCTGCGCAGTCCCTCGGCATAGCCCTGGTCCATGGCCTGCTGGAAGGCCTGGCTGGCGTCACCGCCGTCGGGACCGCCCACGCGGGCCTGGACCTGGGCCAGGGGAGGGAAGCGGTGCGGGCGGGCGTTGCGCAGCTGCTGCATGGTCATGTCGGCTCCGCCCGGCCGCCCGAAGGTGCCGACGCGCCCCCTCGGGGGGCAGCGATACACGTCGTGATGCGCGTGGGGGTCATGTTCACTCCACGGTCGCTTCGGCGAACAGCTGGACCTCGATCTCGCCGGCATCGGCGAGCGCCTTGACCTGGGCCATGATTTCCTTGCGCGTCTGCTCCACGCGCGACATGGGCACGGGGCCGGCGCGGCGCAGGATGTCCTGGAAGCTCTGCGCCTGGCGCTTGGGCATGGTCTGCAGGATGGCGTCGCGGATCGTCGGCTCGGCGCCCTTGAGCGCGATGGCCCATTGCTCCAGCGGCACCTCCTCCAGCAGCCGGCTGAGCACGGCCTCGGTCTGGTTGGACAGGATGAAGAAGTCGTACATGCTGGCCTCGATCTTGGACACCAGCTCGGCGTCGTGCACGCGCAGCGCCTCGATCATCTGGCGCTTGTCGCCCGGCAGCCGGTTCAGGATCTCGGCGACCTGGCGCGTGCCCTCGACGGCGGCGCTCTGCGTGCCCATCTCGTCCAGGCAGCGGCTGACGATCTCGTCCAGCTCGGTCAGCAGCTCGCTGTCGATCTCCTGCAGCCGGGCCATGGCGATGAGCAGCTGGTCGCGGTCGTGTGCGGGCAGGTTTTCGATCACGCTGCCGGCCTGCGGCGGCGGCAGGAACGAGAGGAACACGGCCTGCATGCGCACATGCTCGTGCGCGATGCGCTCGGCCAGCCACTTGGGCGCGGCCCATTGCAGGCGCTGCATCTTGGGCCGGATGGCATCGCCGTAGATGCTGTTGAGCACGCTGCCGGCGATCTGGCTGCCCAGGGCCAGGTCGAGCGAGCGCTTGAGGTAGCTGCGCGAGGCGCCGTGCACGCCGCTTTGCTCGCGGTAGTTGTCGAAGAAGCGCGTCATCGCGTGCTTGACCGCCTCGACCTTGATGCCCGACAGGCGCGACATCACCTGCGTGACCTCCAGCAACTCCTCGCGCGAGAGGTGGCGCAGCACGGCCGCGGCCGGTTCCTCGCCCATGCACAGCAGCACGATGGCGGCCTGCTCGATCGGGCTGGCAGGCGCGGGTGCCGGCACGTCGGCCAGCGCGGTGGACTCATTCGGCTCGGCCATGTTTTTGCACCCACTGTTTTACGACTTCGGCCACGCGTTCGGGCTCCTTGGCGGCCAGCACGCGCAGGTGGTTGACCATCACATCCACGGGCGAACCGGGCGGTGGCAGGTCGTAGTCCTCCAGCAGCGGCACCACCGGGATCTGGGTGCCCGCAGCGGGCGGCAGCGCTGCCACGGCGGCGCCCGGCACGGGCTGCGGGCCGGCCAGCGCAGTCAGCGCAGGCATGTCGTCCTCGTCGCTGCGCCGGCGGGGGGCCGCGGGCTGGGGCACAAGGTGCTGCTGCACGCTGCGCAGCAGCGGGCGGGCCAGCAGGAAGTAGGCGAGCAGGCCGCCCAGCAGCCACAGCACGGGCGTGGCGTACTCGTAGATGCGGTCGGGCTGCTTCCACCACGGCGCCATCTCGGGCGGCGTGGTGAAGGCCAGTGCCGACACCGCAAGCTTGTCGCCGCGCTCGGCGTTGATGCCCAGGCCGTTGCGCAGCACGCCTTCGATCCGGGTCAGGTCCTCGGCGCTCCAGCCGTTGCCGCCGGGTGCGGCCGCGCTGTTCAGCACCACGGCCACGTTCAGGCGCGCGAGCTGGCCGCGGGCGTGGCGGATCTGGCGGATCTGGCGGTCGTAGGCGTACTGGCGCGTGGTGGCGTTGCGGCGGGCGGTGGCGTCGTTGCCGTTCTGCGCGTTGCCCTGCGCCTGGGCGTTCTGGTTCGGGGCCGGGTTGGCCGGCGGCGGTGGGCGGTTGGACAGCGAGCCCGGCACGCCCAGCGCGCTCTGGCTGCGGTCCTGCTCGTCGCGCACGGCCTCCGACGTGATGCGCGGCGTGTCGCCCAGCTGCTCTACGGTCTCGTCGATGCGGTCCTCGCGCACCTCGGCGGTCACGCTGGCCTTGAAGTTGTCCAGGCCGACCACGGGGCCCAGCAGCTCGCGCACATTGGCCAGCGTGGCGTCCTGGTGGCGGCGGGCGGCGTCGCCGCCGCCGACGGTGTCGAAGCCCTGGCTCAGGTCCACGCGCGCAGAGAGCAGGTTGCCGGCCTGGTCGACCAGGCTCACGCGCTGCACGTCCAGGCTGGCCACGCTGCCGGCCACCATGTTGACGATGGCGGCGATCTGCTCGGGCGCCAGCTTGCGGCCGGGCTTGAGCGCCA
>CAJYRH010000510.1 GCA_913776795.1 uncultured Pseudorhodoferax sp.
GGCGGGGGCTGGGCCCCGAGGTGGGGGTCAAGGCCTGCTCGGGGCCGAGCACCTGCCAGGCCGTCGCGGCCTGGCAGGTGCTCCACCAGCGGGATGCCGGCGGCGCCCAGCCAGGCCAGGCTGGCGGCTTCGTCGAGCGTGCCCGCGCCAGTCGGGGGCACGGAGGGCGAGCCGGCCCGCGCCGCCAGCGCGTCGCGCCGTTCGGCCGCGCGGCGCTGTGCTGCATGGCCGCGCACCTGGGCCAGCGCGGCCAGTGCGTCGGTCTCGTGCACGAACACCGGCAGCCCGGCGGCGCGGAAGGCCGCACGCACGCTGGCCTGGGGTGCCGACACCACCACCGGCTTGCGCGCGGCCTGGGCGAAGCGCGCCGTGTCGCGCGCCATGCCCGGCAGGTCGTAGCCGGGGCCTGCGACCGGCACGCCGACCAGGAACAGGCCGGCCTGCGGGTCGGTGCCCAGGGCTTCGAGCGTGTGGGCGTACATGGCGCCGTCGGTCATCAGCGCGGCCGTCATGTCCACCGGGTTCTGCGCCGTGGCGAAGCCCGGCATGATGGCCGCGAGCGCCTGGCACGTGGGCGGCGCGAGTTTGGCCAATGGCAGGCCGAGGGTGTCGGCCGTGTCGGCGCACAGCACGCCGACGGCGCCGCTGTGGCTCATGACCACCAGCTTGCCTTCGCCCGGTGTTGCGCCCTGCAGGTACAGCTCGGTGGCGTTCACGAGGCTATGCACGTCGGCCGCGCGCCAGATGCCGTGGCGTGCGAGGAAGGCGTCGATCAGCACGTCGTCGTCCACCATGGCGCCGGTGTGCGAGGCGGCGGCGCGCGCGCCCAGCGCGCTGCGGCCCGACTTGAGCGCCACCACGGCCGCGCCGCGCGCACGCGCCACCTGGGCCACGCGCACCAGCATGGCGGTGTCGCGCAGCGATTCGATGTACAGCAGCACGACGCGGATCTCCGGGTCGGCCGCCGCGGCCAGTGCCAGTTCGCAGACCGAGGCGTCGGCATCGTTGCCCGAGGCCACTAGGTAGCGCACGCCGATGCCGCGCTCGCGCAGCAGGGCGTAGGGCATCACGCTGGCCGCGCCGCTCTGGCTCACGATGGCCACCGGCCCGTCGGCCGGCGCGACCTCCATGAACATGGTGCTGAAGTTCAGCACCGCGCCGGTCTGGAAGTTGGCGATGCCCTGGGCGTTGGGACCGATGAGCCGCACGCCCTGTTCGCGTGCCAGCGCCACCAGGGCGTCCTGCCGCGCCCGGCCTTCGGCGCCAGTCTCGCCGAAGCCCGAGCTCATGAGGACGGCAGCGCCGATGCCCAGCGCGCCGCAACTGCGCACCACGGGCTCGACCTGGTCCTGGCCCACGGCCACGACCACGGCGTCGGGCCGGTCCGGCAGGGCTTCGAGCGTGGGGTAGGCGGTGAGGCCCTGCACGACCGCGCGTTTGGGATTGACGGGGTAGATGGCGCCGGCGAAGCCGAAGCGCTGCAGGTAGTGCAGCGGCCGGCCGCCGACCTTGTTGGCATCTTCGGTGGCGCCGACGACGGCGACGCGGCGTGGCGAGAAGGCGCGCGCCAGGCGCGTGTCGACGGGGGTGTCCATGGGGGTTCCTTGTGCTGTCAGTCGACGCGCGCGCCGGAGGCCTTGACCACCGGTGCCCACTTGGCCGTGTCGTCGCGGATCAGCGCGGCGAACTCCGCGGGTGTGGTGGTGCGGGCCTGCGCGCCGTCGGCCTGCATGCGCCGGCGCATCTCCTCGGTGCCCATCACGGCCACGATCTCGCGGTGGAGCCGCTCCACGATGGGCGCGGGCGTGGCAGCCGGTGCCAGTACGCCGAACCAGATCGTCACGTCGAAGCCCTTGAGGCTGGCCTCATCGGCCGTCGGCACCTCGGGCAGCAACGGCGAGCGCTGCGGGCCGGTGACGGCGATGGCGCGCACCTTGCCGGCGGCGATGTTCTGCGTCTGCTGCGCCACGGTGTCGAACATGAAGTCGATGCGCCCGCCCATGAGGTCCAGTAGCGCGGGCGCCGAGCCGCGGTAGGGCGCGTGCACGGTGTCGATGCCGGCCATGCTCTTGAGCAGCTCGCCCGACAGATGGTTGGAGCTGCCGTTGCCGGCCGAGCCGTAGGCCAGCTTGCCCGGCTGGGCCTTGGCCAGTGCGATCAGCTCCTTCAACGACTTGGCACCCAGGTCGGGCCGCGTGACCAGCACGTTCATGGTGGTGGCCATGAGGCTGATGGGCGCGAAGTCGCGCACCGGGTGGTAGGGCAGCCTGGCGTACAGGCTGGGGTTGATGGCCAGGGTGCCGGTGGTGCCGAAGAACAGCGTATAGCCGTTCGGCGCCGCCGCGGCCACGGCCTGCGCCGCGATGCCGCCGCCCGCGCCGCCGCGGTTGTCCACCACCACCTGCTGGCCGAGCCGGTCGCCGAGCTTTTGCGCCAGCAGGCGCGCCATGCCGTCGGTCGGGCCGCCGGCCGGGAAGGGCACCACCAGCGTGACGGGCTGGTGCGGGTAGTCGGCCGCGGACGCGGGCGGAACGGCCAGCGCGGCCAGGCCCGCGGTGGCGGCCAATGCGGCCAGGAAGCTCTTGCGCAGCATGTCGTCTCCAGTGGAATGAATGGGATGCCAGCGCAGTCTAGGAGCGCCATGGTTTCGAAAAAAGTGCTGCCGGCAGAAACCAGGTATCGACTAAAGTGAACGCATGAACCTCAAGCAGATGGCCACGCTGGCGGCCGTGGCCGAGCTCGGATCGGTCTCGCGCGCGGCCACCGCGTTGGGCCAGGCGCAGTCGCTCGTGAGCCGGCAGATCGCCCAGCTCGCGCAGGAATGGGGCGACCGCGTGTTCGCGCGCACCGGCCGCGGCGTGGCGCTGACGGACTTCGGCCGCCAGCTCATGCCCCAGGTGCGCCGGGTGCTGGCCGAGGTGGAGCAACTCAGGGCCGAGGTGCACGAGGCGGCAGGCGCGCTGACGGGCACGGTCCACCTGGGCGTGTTGCCAACGCTTTCCGGCATCCTGCTGCCGCAGCTGCTGGCCGCGCTGCAGGCCGAGGCGCGCGGCGTGCGGCTGTGCGTGACCGAGGGCTTCAGCGGCGACCTAGACGAGCAGCTGGGCGCCGGCCGGCTCGACATGATCGTGGTCAACCGCTACGGCACCACCGCGCTGCGCGGCGAGGACGTGCTGGGTGTGATCGACACCTGCCTGCTCGGCGCGCCACAGCTGCCGCTGATGCGTGAACGCAGCATCGGCCTGCGCCAGCTCGACGGTCTGCCGCTGGTGCTGCCGGCCCTGCCCAACGGGATGCGGGCCATGCTGGACCAGCTGGCCGCGCGCCACCGCATCGCCATCGACGTGGTGATGGAGGTGGACACCGCCACGGCCATGAAGGGCGTGGCCGCCAGCGGCCAGGCCTACACGCTGCTGCCGGCCATGGCGGCGCAGGCCGAGATCGCGCACGGCCTGCTGGCGGCGGTGCCGGTGGTACGGCCTGCCATCAAGCGCACCATCGCGCTGGGGCTCACGCGGCAGCGGCCGGTGTCGCGCGCGGCGCGCTTCGTGGCCACGCGCGTGCGCCAGCTTGCATTGCAGGCGCTAACGCAGCAGCGGTAGGGTCAGCGTGGCGAGCGCGCCGCCTTCTGGCGCGTTGTCCAGCTGCGCCTGGCCGCCGTGCTGCTCGGCGATGGCGCGCACGAAGGCCAGGCCCAGGCCGGTGCTTTTCTTGCCGCCGTTCGGCCGTGCCAGCGAATAGAACTTCTCGAACACGCGCTGCCGGGCGTAGTCCGGAATGCCGGGGCCGTGGTCGCGCACGCGGATGCAGGCCTGGCGCGCATCGGCCGCCAGCGTCAGCGCCACGGCGCTGCCGGCGGGTGCGAAGTCCAGCGCGTTGGCCAGCAGGTTGCTCACGGCGCGGCGCAGCAGGAAGGCGTCGCCCCAGACCGTGGGATGGGCCTGCAGCGCCAGCTCGATGCGCAGGCCGCGCGCCGCGGCGGCGGCCTGGTTGCCGGTGGCCAGCTCCTGCAGCAGCGGCGCCAGCGCCACGGGGCCGGCATGCTCGAGCACGCGCCGGCTCTCCAGCGCGGTCAGCTCCATCATGCGGTCCACGATCTCCTGGATGCGCTGGGTCTCGCGCGTGATGTTGTCCAGGAAATGCGCGCGCGTGTCGGCCGGCATGGCCGGGTCGTCCAGCAGCTCGGCCGCGCCGCGGATGGCCGACAGCGGGCTCTTGATCTCGTGCGTGAGCGTGGCCACGTGGTCTGCCACGGTGTTGCGGCCGGTCAGCGCGTCGCGCGTCTCGTGCACGCCGGCACGCAGCGTGGCCACGGCATGGCGCAGCATGGGGCCGGGCCGCAGCCGCGGCTGCGTGCGGGCCCAGGCCAGGTAGTCGCGCACCAGGCCGAACGGGCGCACCAGCCAGGCGGAGACGATCAGCGCGCCCACCAGCAGCGCCAGCGCCGAGCCCACGCCGACCCAGATCGTGCGCCAGCGCGCGTCCTGCACGAACTTGCCGAAGCTCTGCACCGGCTTGCCGACGCTGACCACGCCGATGGTCACCTGCGCGCGGTTGCGGATCGGCGCGGCCACGTACATCACCGAGCTGCTGGCGTCGTGCGCGACATCGCGCGAAGTGCGCGCGCCGTACAGGCCGTCCAGCGTGTAGCGCACGTCGCGCCAGTCCAGGAAGTCCTCGCCCAGGTGCTGGCCCATGCGCCCGCGCTGCGCGTCGAACAACACGCGGCCGTCGGCATCGGTCACGTACAGCCGCAGGTCCACCCGGGTCTTGCGCAGGCCGTAGATCCCGGCGTCGAACTGGCGCGCGTAGAGCGTTCGCAGCAAGGGCTCCAGCCGTGCCGGCTCGATGCGTTCGCCCTGCACGTCCTGCTCGATCAGGCTGGCGACGAGGTTGGCAGTGTCGACCAGCGACTCCTCGGCCGACTCGCGGTAGCGCGGATCGATGTCGCCGACCACGCGGTACAGCAGCAAGGCGATGCCGGCGACGTAGATCGCCAGGATGCCGACGAAGATGCGCGTGCGGCGGCTCACGGCGTGGCAGGGGGCGAGGGCGGCAGGTCCTCGTGCAGCGCGTAGCCGGTGCCGCGAAGCGTGCGGATCGGCTCGACCTCGGGCGCCACTGCCTTGAGCTTGGCGCGCAGCGTCTTGACGTGCGCGTCCACCGTGCGGTCCAGGCTCTGGGCGGCATCGTCCCAGACCATGTCGAGCAGCTCGTCGCGCGTGTAGACGCGGCCGGGCCGCTGCACCAGCAGGGCCAGAAGGCCGTACTCGTAGCGCGAGAGTTCGAGCGGCTGACCGTAGTAGCGGATGCGGCGGCGTTCGCCGTCGATCTGGAAGACGGGCACCGTGCCGCCCGGTACCGCGGGCTGCGACGGCGCCAAGGCACCGCGCGCGCTGCGGCGCAGGATGGTGCGCACGCGTGCCACCAGCTCGCGCGGCGAGAACGGCTTGGCGATGTAGTCGTCTGCACCGAGCTCCAGGCCCACCACGCGGTCGATCTCGTCGCTGCGCGCGGTCAGGAACAGCATGGGCACGCCGTCCGCGCCGGGCAGCTCGTGCAGGCGGCGGAACAGCTCGAAGCCGTTCATGTCGGGCAGGCCCACGTCGAGGATGGCCAGGGCCGGCGGCTGTGCCCGGAACTGCGCCAGCGCCTCGCCGGCCGTGGCGCACCACACGGGTTCGTAGCCATCGGCGTGCAGCACATAGGCCAGCGTGTCGGCGATGCCGGATTCGTCCTCGGCGATCAGGATGCGGAGGCGGGTGGCGGTGGCGGGCGGAGGCATGAACGGATGGTAGCCACGGAGGTGCGTGTGGGCGTGGACAGATCACTTATGTAGAACCATAATGGTTCCACTTTGGAGAGTCCCGTGCCGACGACGCTGACCCTGAAAAACATTCCCGATGCGGTGTATCTGCGGCTGAAGGAGTCGGCGCAGGCCAACCGGCGCAGCTTGAACAGCGAAGCCATCGTGCGGCTGGAATCCGTCCTGCTCGAAGGTCGGCTTGATCCAGGCGAGCGCTTGGCGCGCATGCGGGCGCTCCGTCAGACGCTGCCACCAGCGGCGTTCAGCGCGCGTGGAATCGACGCGATGAAGCGGGCGGGGCGCGCATGATCGTGGTCGACACGAACGTGCTGGCCTATCTCTGCTTGTCGTCCGAGTTCACCACCAAGGCCGAAGCATTGCTGGAAAGCGACCCGCTGTGGGTTGCGCCAATGCTGTGGCGCAGCGAGTTCCGCAGCATCCTGGCTGGGTACCTGCGTCGCGGCAGCTTGACGTTCGACCAGGCACTGGCGCTTCAGCATGAGGCCCAGTCGCTGCTGTCCGACAATGAATATGAGGTCGAGTCGCGTGCCGTGCTCCAACTCGTGCGCGACAGCGACTGCTCGGCCTACGACTGCGAGTTCGTGGCGCTCGCGATGCAACTCGGCGTTCCGCTCGTGACGATGGACCGCAAGGTGTTGAAGGCGTTCCCGCAGCATGCAAAGGCGCTCGCGTCGCCGTAGCAACCGCGAGCTGCAGCTGTTGTAACGGTCTGGGAGGGTGGCGCCCAGCGAGCGTGGTCGTCCTGCAAGCTGCGCGACTGCGCTAGACCGACAGGCGATCCGTCAGCCGCGCAGCGGCAGCACCGCTCCCAGCGCCACGAAGATCCCCCCGCAAGCCTGGTTGAAGCGCTTGCCCACGCGCGCCAGCCAGGGCCGGATGCGGTGGGCCATGCCGGCCAGCAGCATCTCGGTCGCGATCTCGGTGGCAGCGAAGGTTCCGGCCATCACGGCGAACTGCAGCACCAGGCTGCGCGCCGGGTCGATGAACTGCGGCAGGAAGGCGACGAAGAACAGCAGCGCCTTGGGGTTGGTGGTGGCCGACAGCGCGCCCTGCCAGAACATCGAGGCGCCCGAGCGCGTGGGCGCGGCCGCCGCGGTGGCCGGGCCGATCGGCGGGGAGCGCCAGACCTGCACGCCGAGCCAGACCAGGTAGGCGCCGCCCAGCCACTTCAGTGCCGTAAGCCAGGCGACGGAGGACTGGATCAGCGCGCCGATGCCGAACATCGACAGCGCAATCACCAGCACGAAGCCGATGGCGCCGCCCATCACGGTCCACATGGCCTTGCGCCGGCCGTGCAGCGCGCCGTGGGTCAGCGCCAGCAGGCCGTTGGGGCCGGGCGAGAGCGACAGGCCGATGGCGGCGGCAAGGAACAGGAGCCAGGTGTCGAGTTGCATGGGCGGCGTGGGAATGGGCGAAAGCACAAGCATGCCAGACGCCGCCCGTCGCCGCACTCATGCCGCTGCAGCGGGCCCTGGAACGAAGGCGTCGGCATGGAAGTCGGCGGGCGCCAGTCCCAATGCCATGGCGGCAGCGCGCACGGCGTCCACCATGGCCGGTGCGCCGCAGCAGTGCAGCACATGGCCGGCCAGGTCCGGGCAGTGCGCGCGCAGCGCCGCGTCGACGCGGCCGGCGAAGGCGCCCGGCAGGTGCGCGTCCGACGCCTCGGATAGCGCGGGCACGTAGCGCAGCTGCGGCCACTGGCGCTGCCATTTGTCGATGGCGCTCGGCAGGTACAGCCCGGCGGCCTCGCGCGTGCCCCAGATCAAGGTGACCGGCCGCTGCACTTTGCGCCGCGCCATGTCGTCCAGGATGGACTTGACCGGTGCGAAGCCCGTGCCACCGGCCACCGGGACCAGCGGCCGCAGGTCGTCCGCCGCCGGCGTGGCGTGGCCGAAGGGGAGCGTGATGGTCAGCGCGTCGCCGGGTGCGAGCGTCTCCAGCCGCTGCGTGAAGCGGCCGCCGGGAACATGGCGCACATGCAGCATCACGCCGTCGCTCTCCTGCGGCGGATTGGCCATGGAGTAGCTGCGCATGCTGCCGTCGTCCAGGTGGACCTGCAGGTACTGCCCAGCCTCGAAGCGGGCCCGCTGGCCCGCCGGCAGCCGCAGCAGCGACACGTCGGCCACGCGCTCGTGGCTGTACACCTTGGCCGTGAACGTCTTGCGCGCACCGGTCTGCAGGCGCTTCCACCCGGCGGGCTCGATCACGAGGTCGCCCTGCGGTGCGCAGGCGCACAGCAACACCTGGCCGGGCGGGCAGGCGTCGTTGCGGATGGCGGCGCCGCCCATACCGGCGACCTCGCCCGTGGACACGCGGCTGGCGCAACTGCCGCACACGCCCTTGCGGCAGGAGTAGGGCAGTTCGATGCCGGCGGCGAGCGCGGCGTCGAGCACGCTTTGCGTGGGCGCGCAGTCGAAGCCGGCGTCGCTGCCGGCGATGGTGATGCGGTGGTTCATGGTGCGTTGGTGGCGCCGGAGAGCAGCGCGATGGTGCGCAGCAGCGCCGCGGGATCGGCCACGCCCTGGCCCGCGATGTCCATCGCGCTGCCGTGGCCCACGCTGGACAGCAGCACGTTGGCGCCGATGGACAAAGCGCTGGCGGCGTTCGGCGCCAGCAGCTTGATGGGGATGTGGCCCTGGTCGTGCAGCATGGCCACGTACAGGTCGTGCCGGCGCTGGGCCAGCAGCATGTCGGCGCCGTGCGGGCCGTCGATGCGCAGGCCCTGGGCTGCGAGCGCCGCTACGGCGGGCTGCACGGTCTCGGCGTCCTCGGGGCCGAACAGTCCGCCCTCGGACGCATGCGGGTTGATGCCGAACACGCCGATCGACAGGTCGGGCACGCCGAGCCGCGCGCAGGCGCGCACGCCGGCATGCACGGCGCGCTGCACCAGGGCCGGCGTCAGCCGGTCCAGCGCGCTGCGCACGCTTTCGTGCAGCGTCAAGTGGACGATGCGCAGGCCTGCGCCGACCAGCAGCAGGAACACCGTGTGCTCGGCCTGCCCGCACACGCGCGCCACCAAAGACGGATAGCCGCTGAACGCGATGCCGGCCGGGGCGATTGCGGTCTCGTGGTGCGGGCCATGGAACGCGTGGCGCTCACGCCCAGCACGGTGACAGACGTGCGCCAGTTGATGGCGCTGGTGCGCCGGTGCCGCGAGCAGGGCCATACCAGCCAGGACGCGGAACTGGAGCTCGGCGTACGCTCGATGGCGATCCCCGTGCGCGATCGCGATGGCGCGGTGGCGGCTGACATGAGCATCGCGGTGCGCACCGAGCGCATGACCGGCGAGGAGTTCCGCGAGCAGTTCCTGCCGGTGCTGCGCCGCGCCGGCGCCACGCTGGAGCGCCGGCTGTTTCCGGATCGAGCGTCAGGCACCGGCCGGCGCGTCAGTACCCCCGCAGGTCGTCCACCGGCAACAGCAGCTTCTTTCCGCCCCGGATGCGCTGCAGCGTGCGCGTGATGACCTCGACGTCGTTGTCGAAGCTGCCGTGTCCCGGCGCCTGCGTGGCGATGGGCTGTCCATCGGCACCCACGGCCGTGGCGATGCGCTCGGCATCCAGCACCGTGGTGCGCTTGGCCAGCTCGACCTGCGCGGCCGCTGCGCGCCAGGTGGCCAGCGCCTCGCCGGTGTCCGAGGTGCCGTCCCAGCCGCTGTAGCCGGTGTCGTGGATGCGGTCCATGCCCAGGATGGGGAGGCGCAGGTCGGTCTCCAGCGCGTTGGAGACGAAGTACAGCAATGACTTGCGGTACACGGCCGCCACGTTGTCGTTGCGCTCCACGCGGTCGGACAGCACGTCCAGGTACAGGCGTTCCATCACATGCGGGTTGCGCGCGTAGCGCGCATTGGCGAAAGGCACGCTGCAGGCTGGCGCGTACAGGTGCACCGAGGCCAGCCTGTCGTGCAGGCCGGCGTCGCGGCCTTCGGCCTTGCGCCGGGCCAGCGAAGCGATCAGGTGGCCCAGCGCGATGGAGCCGGCCGAATGCCCCACCACGTGGAGTTCGAAGGCGTCGCCCCAGGTGCTGGCCAGGGCCTGCAGGGCGTCCAGCAGCAGGTCGCCGCCGCGGCGCGGCGCGAAGGCCAGGTCTGCGTTCTCCTTCATCTCGCTCCAGATCGGCCGCGCCACGGGCCGGCCGATGGTCCTTTCGAGCAGCAGGTCGGTCTTCTCGCTGATCCACTCTCCGAAGCCGGCGCCGGCCAGGCCGCGGTCTCTCTGGCGGCTGTCTTGGAGGATGTTGCCCAGGGTTTCGAACAGGCCCGTCTTCCAGACCAGGAACAGCGGGTAGCAACCGTTGGCGACGAAGTGCCGGCCCATGGCGCTGGCGCGCTTGATGGCGGCGCCCTCGTCGTTGAGGCCGCCGTGCACATACAGCACCAGGCGCTTGGTCTTGTCCTTCTGGGCGCGGAACCACTCGTCGGGCAGCGTGGTGCACTGGTACTGCAGCTTGCGCGGCTGCTCGTCCTGCGTGAGGTAGCGGCTCACGCGGCCGTCGTTGCCCAGCACCACGCTGTGCTGGTAGGCCAGGCCCTGGTCCCACCACTTGCTGCGGTCGGTGCCGGCCAGCGCGCCGGCCTGGCCGTTGGACACCGCCAGCCGGCCCGCGACCACGCCCGGCACGCCGAGCGCCACGACCCAGGCGTCCATGCCGTTGGCCAGCCAGTCCAGGTAGGTCAGCACGCCGAAGCCGCCGGCGCCCCAGTTGTGGCCCCAGGAGTTCTGCACGATGAAGCCGACGGAGTTGAAACCGACCAGCGCGAAGGCGTGGCCGCCGTCCTGCGAGGGCCGGCCGTCGAACGGGATGGCGGGCAGGTCGGCATGGTCCTGCGGCACCTGCCTGCGCGTGCGCACCTGGTTCCAGCCGTCGTGCGTGAACCCGGAGACGAAGATGGCCCAGTGCTGGTGGATGGCGGCCTGCATGTCCGTGATCGACTTGGTGTCGATGCGGTAGTACACGCCCAGCGTGTTCTGCACTGCACGGTCGGCGAAGCCATAGCGTGCAGGGTTGGCCTTGTCGGGCGCGTAGGGCCAGTCGCTCTCCAGGCACACGCCGTTGTTGAACCAGCCCTTGAGCGCGCCGCGGCAGCTGGAGCCGTCGTAGTTCTCGCCCTCGTATTCATCGTGCCGGCGCGCCAGCGTGTAGAGCATGCGCGGGCTGACCGACTCCATCTGCACCGGGTTGCCGGCCTTGATCCAGCGCAGGTAGTTGACCACGCAGGCCAGCCCGAAGCCGGTGCAGGCGCCTTCCTGGCCCTGGTCCAGGATCAGGCCGGCACCGGTGTAGCCGGGCAGGAAGCGGCTGATGTCCTGTGGCGTGGGCACCTGGTCGGGCAGCGTGATGGCGGCGGGCTGGAACTGGCGGTCGCGCAGGTCGGCCGCGTCCTTGCGGGTGTGCAGGTTGCGCGGCTTCTTCGGCACGGGCTTGATGGCGGCCAGCGCTGGGGCTTTGGCGCCGGCCCGCTTGCCGCCCGCCGCGCGGGGCGGGGCGGGGGGCCAGACGGCGGCCGCGCGCTTGAACACGTCGGAGAAGCTCTCCAACCCGTGCGACCCACCATTGACCAGGCGGCGCGCGGCGCGCAGGTCGCCGGCGGCCACGGCGGCGCGGAATTTGGTCGCCTTGTCGGCCAGGAACTGCGCGAGGATGACGGCCGCCACCTCGGGCGCGTTGGCGCGGTCTGGGAAGGCCACGAGGTCGATGCCGATGCGCTTGCCGTAGGTGGCGTAGTTGGCCTTGCCCGTCAGCTGCACGAAGCCGCGGCCGCGGTAGCGTTCTCCGTCGCCACGCGCGCCGTTGCCGATGTCCTTGCGGGTGTCGTAGAGCGAGAACGGCGCGCCGCCCGGCGGGGTGTTGTACTTGGAGGGCATCTCCGAGATCGGTACGAAGCCCTCGGTTTCGGCCCGGATGGTGCCCAGCGCCCCGATGACCATGGCCGTGTCGTCCAGGCCGGCCGCGCCCAGCGCCGCCTCCACATAGGGCAGGTAGCGCGCGATGTTGGCCGGCCGCGTGGCCGGGAACAACCGGCAGGTGTCGCCGACGTTCAGCGGCGGTTGCAGCGGCACGGGCGGCGTCAGCTCCAGCAGCACCTGGCAGCGCGGCCCGACGATGCCGTCGGCGATCAGGCCCACGCCGGACTGCCAGCGCCGGATGGCGGCGTCGAAGTCTTCGTCGATCGGGCTGCCGGGGGGGGCCGACAGCGAGGGAAAGGCATTGGCTTGGGCGGCCAGCAGAGTGGCCAGCGTGGCCCGCAGGAGATCGACGTCGCTGCCGGCGTCGCCCTTGGTCAGAAGATGCTTCATGGCTTGTCTCGCTCCGGTGGTGGATGGCGGCGCATATCATGGCCCGCTTGTGCCACTCCTGCGCGTGCCCCGGGTCACCGCATTGGCGAAAGTGATGAGCAAGCGCATCCGCATCGGTTCCGGCTCCACCTTCGAGGAGCAGATGGCCTATTCCCGCGCCGTGGTCGACGGCGACTGGATCTTCGTGTCCGGCACCACGGGCTTCGACTACACGGCGATGACGATCACGGACGACATCGTGGCCCAGGCCGACCAGTGCTTCCGCAACATCGCCGCGGCGCTGGCGCAGGCCGGCAGCAGCTTGGCCGACGTGGTGCGCGTGACCTACGTACTGCCCGACGCCAGCCTGTTCCCGCAGTGCTGGCCGGTCATGCGCCAGTACCTGGGCGAGGTCAGGCCCGCGGCCATGATGATCAGCGCCGGCCTGGCCGACCCGCGCATGAAGATCGAGATCGAGGTGACGGCGCGCAAGTGCGTGGCCTGAACTGCCGCAAGCTCAGGCGTAGTCCAGCGGCAGCGCCGTCGTGAACTTGATCTGCTCCATCGCGAAGCTGGAACTCACGTCCGAAAGCTCCACTTCGCGGATCAGCCGCTGGTAGACCGCGTCGTAGCCCTTGATGTCGGGCACGACCACGCGCAGCAGGTAGTCGATCTCGCCGCTCATGCGGTAGAACTCGACGATCTCGGGGATGGCCGTCACCACGGCCGTGAACTTCTTCGCCCACTTCTCGTTGTGCTGGCTGGTGCGCACCGCGACGAACACCGTCACGCCCACGTTGAGCTTGGCCGGGTTCAGCAGGGCCACGCGCTGCTGGATGTAACCCTCGCGCTCGAGCCGCTGAATGCGGCGCCAGCAGGGTGTGGCCGACAGGTGCACCAGCGCGCTGATTTCCTGCAGCGAGGCCGTGGCACTGGTCTGCAGCACGCCGAGGATGGCCTTGTCGATCTTGTCCAGGGGCTGGTGCGGGTCCATGGGGTAGGAATTTTCTTTGTCTTTGGAAGTTTGGGAATGAAATTCCACAAGCAGGGCGTTATGCACCGGATTTTGAACCCATGTTGCCGGGCATGGCCTGCAAAATTTTGGCCATGGAAATCTACCTTGATGCCAACGCCACCACGCCGGTGCTGCCGCAGGCCCGCAGCGCGGCGCTGGCCGCCATGTCCGAGCTGTTCGGCAACCCCAGCAGCACCCATGGCGCCGGTTTGAAGGCGCGGGCGCTGCTCGATGGCGTGCGCGCCAGCGCGCGGCGCGTGCTGGGCGTGCCGACCGGCCGGCTGCTGTTCACCAGCGGGGCGACGGAAGGCATCCAGACCGCCGTGCTGTCGGCGCTGCGCGCGCTGCGCGACCGCCGCGATGCGGGCCAGGCCATCCCTGCGCTGCTGCTCTACGGCGCCACCGAGCACAAGGCCGTGCCCGAGGCGCTCAAGCACTGGAACGCGCTGCTGGGCCTGGACCTGCGCGTGCAGGCGAT
>CAJYRH010000511.1 GCA_913776795.1 uncultured Pseudorhodoferax sp.
AGCCCGCGCCATAGACGGTCTTGATGATGGCGGGCTCGTGCGGATCGGGTTCGATCTTCTTGCGCAGGCGCGAAATGCGCACGTCGATGCTGCAGCTCATGGGCGAGCGCGACCTCTCGCCCACCGACCGCAGCATCGACGTGCGCATTTCGCGCCTGCGCAAGAAGATCGAACCCGATCCGCACGAGCCCGCCATCATCAAGACCGTCTATGGCGCGGGCTATCTGTTCGCGGCCGACGTCAGCTGGGAGTAAGCGCAATTTCGCGGCCCCGTATGACGAATGTTTGCGGCGCCGCCGCAAAGCCGAACGCCGCGCTGAAGATGCGCTCCAGGTTCACTTCCTGGAGACAAGCATGGCCAAGGACCCCGCGGATGTGGTGCAACGCATCCAGACGCATCCCGACTACCAGGCGCTGCGGCGCCAGCGCAACCGCTTTGGCTGGACATTGACGATCCTGATGCTGGTCGTCTACTACGGCTACATCGGACTGATCGCCTTCGACAAGCCCTTCCTGGCCCAGGCGCTGGGCAGCGGCGTCACCAGCATCGGCATCCCGATCGGCCTCGGCGTCATCGTGTTCACCATCCTCATCACGCTGCTCTACATCCGCCGCGCCAACGGCGTGTACGACCGCGTGACCGCCAAGATCATCCAGGACGCCACGAAATGAACGCGCGCCGCAATCTCTTCTTTGCGCTGGCGCTGGCCGCCTGCGCAGGCCTCGCCCAGGCCGCCGGCGGCGACGTCGGCCAGGCCGCCAAGCAGCCGACCAACTGGATCGCGATCGGCATGTTCTCGGTCTTCGTGCTGGCCACGCTCTACATCACCAAGTGGGCCGCGGGCCGCACCAGGTCGGCGTCCGACTTCTACACCGCGGGCGGCGGCATCACGGGCTTCCAGAACGGCCTGGCGATCGCGGGCGACTACATGTCGGCCGCGTCCTTCCTGGGCATCTCGGCGGCCGTGATGGCCACCGGCTACGACGGGCTGATCTACGCGATCGGCTTCCTCGTGGGCTGGCCCATCCTGACCTTCCTGATGGCCGAACGGCTGCGCAACCTGGGCAAGTTCACCTTCGCCGACGTGGCCGGCTACCGCTTCAAGCCCGGCCCGATCCGCGCCTTCGCGGCCTCGGGCACGCTGGTGGTCGTGGCCTTCTACCTGATCGCGCAGATGGTCGGCGCGGGCCAGCTCATCAAGCTGCTGTTCGGGCTGGACTACTGGGTGGCCGTGGTCATCGTGGGCGTGCTCATGATGGTCTACGTGCTGTTCGGCGGCATGACGGCCACCACCTGGGTGCAGATCATCAAGGCCGTGCTGCTGCTCTCGGGCGTGACCTTCATGGCCGTCATGGTGCTGGCACAGTTCGGCTTCTCGCCCGAGGCGCTGTTCGCCAGGTCGGTCGAGGTGCGCACGCAGATCGCGTCCAACACCGGCAAGACGCCGCAGGAGGCGGCCTCCATCGGTCTGTCCATCATGGGTCCGGGCGGCTTCGTGAAGGACCCGGTCTCGGCGATCTCCTTCGGCATGGCGCTGATGTTCGGCACGGCCGGCCTGCCCCACATCCTGATGCGCTTCTTCACCGTGCCGGACGCCAAGGAGGCGCGCAAGTCCGTCGGCTGGGCCACGGTCTGGATCGGCTACTTCTACCTGTTGATCTTCATCATCGGCTTCGGCGCGATCACGCTGGTGCTGACCAACCCCGAGTTCGCCAACACCGTGACGGGCGTGATCCACGGCGGTGCCGGTGCCTCCAACATGGCGGCCGTGCTGGTGGCCAAGGCGGTGGGTGGCAATGTGTTCTACGGCTTCATCTCGGCCGTGGCCTTCGCCACCATCCTCGCGGTGGTGGCCGGGCTCACGCTGTCCGGTGCCTCGGCCGTCTCGCACGACATCTACGCCACGCTTCTCAAGAAGGGCCAGGCCGACAGTGCATCGGAACTGCGCGTCTCGCGCATCACCACGCTGGCGCTGGGTGTGGTGGCGGTGGTGCTGGGCATCGCCTTCGAGAAGCAGAACATCGCCTTCATGGTCTCGCTGGCGTTCGCGGTGGCGGCCTCGGCCAACTTCCCGGTGCTGTTTCTCTCCATCCTGTGGAAGGACTGCACGACGCGCGGCGCCGTGGTCGGCGGCTTCCTGGGCCTCGTTTCCTCGGTGGCGCTGACGGTGCTGTCCCCGTCGGTCTGGGAGGCCACGCTGGGCAACCCGGCGGGCTCGGCGCCCTTCCCGTACGCCTCGCCCGCGCTGTTCTCGATGACGATCGGCTTCGTCGGCATCTGGCTGTTCTCGGTGCTCGACAAGAGCCGACAGGCCGAGAAGGAACGCGCGCTGTTCGCGGCGCAGCAGGTGCGCTCGGAAACAGGGCTGGGGGCGTCGACGGCTTCGGCGCATTGAGCTGTCCCGCGCCCTCCGCCGCGACGGCCACCTCGGCGGTGGCCGTCGGTCATCGCCATGGAGAACTGGGTGGCATTGGACGTCGGCCAGCAGGGCGCTCGCCAGTGCGGCTTCCTGGACCGACTTGCGCCAAGCAAGTCCTGGGCAGTGGATCAGCGAAAGCCTGACGCATGCACGCCGGTGCCTTCGTGGCCGCGCTGCGGACCACACCGCATGCCGAGCGCAGTGCAGGCCCGCCGCGCCATCATGTGCCCAGGATGGTTCGGTTGCCGCTGCCCGGCAGGGTGCGCAGCGTCTTGACCGTCCTTGCCTCGTAGTCGCGACGCCAGACGGTGTCCACCTGGATCCACTCGCCACGTGCTTCGCCGGGCGTCAAGGTCAAGACCACATAGCCCCGTTGGCTGCATTCGGCGTAGCGCAGGTCGGGAACCATGTCGGGAAATGCATCCTCCAGCACGGTGCTCGAGATCAGCGGCAGCGCACGCTCGAAACCGGGCGAACTGACGGACGCGGTTGCGAACTCCACGCCCACGTGCGCGCCAGCAGCGTCCGTCAGGTCGCTGGCCCATGCGTTGTGGGTGTCGCCTGCCAACGAAATCAGGTTCTTGTCCAGGCTGCGTGCCACGGCCATCACCGACTCGCGCGCCGCGGGATACCCGTCCCACGCGTCCAGGTTGTACGGCGCCCGTCGCTGTTCCACCAGTGCACGCTGGGCATCGCTGCGCAACGGTTCGGGCGTCGCCTTGGCCAGGGTGTATTCGGCCAGCGTTTCCAGGGTAAAGGACGAGGCGACCGACAGGGGGATCTCCATGCGCGCCATCAGCACCTGCTGCCCCAGCACCTGCCACGTTGCCGTGGACGCCGTCATCTGCGCGGTGAGCCAGTTCGACTGCTCGACCCCCAGCAGTTGCCGGCCGGACCCCAGCCCGACGCCGTCCAGAAAATCGGGCAGCGTGAGCTGCTCGTCGCGGCCGATCAACCGGGTGTCCAACATGTGCAGCGAGGCCAGGGTGCCGAAATCGAAGCTGCGGTAGATCGCCAAGGGGTTGGCGGGATCGGGCACGCGGATCGGCAGCCACTCCTGCCACGCCTGCACCGCCGCGGCCCGGCGATCGGCGAAGCTTCCTTCCGAGGATGCGTCGTGGTTGCCGGCTCCCGCCGACCAGGCGTTGTCGGCCACGTCGTGGTCGTCCCACACGGCGATCAGCGGGACGGCCGCATGCAACGCGCGCAGGTCGGGGTCGGTCTTGTACTGGGCATGGCGCAGCCGGTAGTCGGCCAGCGTCAGGATCTCCTGCCGTGGCTCGGACTCGCGGTCGATGACGAAGGCCGTCTGCGAGGCGTATCCCAGCAGCCCATACTCGTAGATGTAGTCTCCCAGGTGCAGTGCCGCATCGATGTCGCCGCGCCTGGCCACATCGGCGTACACGTTGAAGTAGCCGGCAGGAAAGTTGGCGCACGACAGCACGGCCAGCTTGACCTGAGCGACATTGCCGACGGGCAGGGTCTTGGTCCGACCCACGGGAGATGTCTCTGCCCCGTACACGAAGCGGTAGTAGTAGATGCTGGCCGGCTGCAGCCCGGTGGCATCGACCTTGACCGTGTAGTCTTGGGCGGGCCCGGTGGCCACGGTGCCGCGTCCGACGATGGCGCCGAAGTTGGGGTCGCTCGACAACTCCCAGCCCACCACGAAATTGCCGGGTGCCGTCGGCGACACGCGGGTCCACAGGATCACGCGGTCCGCCAGGGGATCGCCACTGGCGATGCCATGTTTGAACGCTTCGCTCGGCTCCTGCGGCCCAGGCGGCTCGCTGCCGCCCCCGTCGCCGCCGCCACATGCCGTGAGGGTCGCGCCCGAGCCGATGGCGACCGCATAGAGCATGGCGCCGCGCATGAATCGGCGGCGCGAGAGGTCCGCGTCGGTGCCGGAAGGA
>CAJYRH010000512.1 GCA_913776795.1 uncultured Pseudorhodoferax sp.
CCATCGATCACGGAAGGGCCGGCGGCTTCGGGACGTCCGTGCTGCCGGTGCGCTGCCCGATGGACACCGTCCACAGCTTGGCCCAGGTGCCGTCCGCCTGAATCTTCTTCAGGAAGGCATTGACGAAGGCCACGCCGTCCGAGCCCTTGGGCAGCCCGATGCCGTAGGGGTCCTGCGCACCGAAGGGTGCGCCCGCCAGCTTCGCGTCGCCGGTGCCGAGGCTCAGGGCATTGAGCAGCAGCGTGTGGTCGGTCACGTAGGCATCCACGCGTCCCTGCCGCAGGGCGTCCAGGGCTTCCTGGTGCGTCTGGAACTCCTGCACGGTGGCCTTGGGCGCAACCTGGGCCAGGATCGCAGGCCCGGTGGAGCCGGCCTGGGTGGCGGTCTTCTTGCCGGCCAGGTCGTTGTACGACTGGATCGTCTTGTTGTTCGACTTGACCAGCACACCGGCCTGCGAGGTGTAGTAAGGGCCTGCGAACGCGATCTTCTCGGCCCGCGCAGGGGTGATGGAGTAGGTGGCAAGCACCACGTCCACCTGGTCGTTGATGAGCACCTGCTCGCGCGTGGACGAGTTCACCTGCGTGAACCGGTACTTGGACCCATCGCCCAGGATGTAGCGCGTGAGGAGCTGGGCCACGCCTGCATCGAAGCCGCGGACCTTGCCGTCCTTCTCGTTCAGCAGCGAGAACAGATTCGAGGTCTGGGTGCCGCCCAGACGCAGTGTGCCGGCCTGCTTGATCTTGCTGGCCCAGGTGCTGGACGCGATGGTCGCAGCGTCGGCGACGGGCCCCTGCGCCACCAGCGCGTCGAACGCCGCCGTGTCGATGGGCGTGCCCTGGGCAAAGAGCGAACCCCCGGTGACGATCGCCAGCGCGGCCACGGAGGATTTCAGAAGGGATGAGATCGACATGCGGGTTGTGTGGGAGTGTGGTGACATGCGTCAATTTATAGCAGCTATGCGGTGCGCGGCTTGCGCGGCGGCGTCAGAACGGGGCCAAGGCGACCGGCGCACCGGTTGGCGCCGCGCCTGGATCGCGTTGCCGATCCGGCCACCGCGCATGTGGTCTCTAGCAAGTCGCACAGGCGCCCTTGCACATTCGGCACTGGCGCCATGAGCGCCTGCGTGTCGGCGTGCTGCGGGGCGGACAGCATCGCCTCGGCCAGCCCCCTCCTCCACCAGCCGCGCGCGACGAGGTTGCGCACCCGCGGGGCGTTGATCCCGCGCCGGCCGAAGTCGACAACGCGTCGTGGCGAGGTCCACCCTGTGGGTCAGACAGCCCAGCGCAGGGCGTGTGCCGGCTGCTGGCGCTCGGGCTCCGGGCGTTCGAGCGCAGGTTTCTGCAGCACGCGGTCGAGGATGCGCTTCTCGATCGCGGCGAAGGCCGCGTCGCCCTGTGAGCGTGGCCGCGGCAGGTCGATGCGCTGGTCCAGCGCGATGCGGCCGTCCTCGATCAGCACCACGCGGTCGGCCAGGGCCACGGCCTCCTGCACGTCGTGGGTGACCAGCAGCGCCGTGAACCGGTGGCGTTGCCACAGCCCCTCGATCAGGCGGTGCATCTCGATGCGCGTGAGCGCGTCCAGCGCGCCCAGCGGCTCGTCCAGCAGCAGCAACTGGGGCCGGTGCACGAGCGCACGCGCCAGCGCCACGCGCTGGCGCTGGCCGCCCGACAGGCGGGCCGGCCACTCGCGCGCGCGCTCGGCCAGGCCGACCTGGGCCAGCACTTCCTCGCCGCGCGCAAGCGCTGCCTCGGGCAGGCCCAGCAGCGCGTTGTCCAGCACGCGCTTCCAGGGCAGCAAACGCGCCTCCTGGAACATGATGCGGGTCTGCGGGTTCAGGCCGTCGATGGCCTGGCCGTCGACCTGCAGGCTGCCGCCGCTGGAAGCCTCCAGGCCGGCCACGAGCCGCAGCAGCGTGCTCTTGCCGCAGCCGCTGCGGCCGACGATGGCGATGAATTCGCCCGGCGCGATGTCCAGCTGCGTGTTCTGCAGCACGGTGCGTGCGCCGTAGCGCTTGACAAGGTGGCGCGCCTGCAGGCGCACGCCGCCGCTCATGGTGCAGCCTCCAGGACGTTGCAAGCTGGCACGGCGTTAGCCGGCAGGCTCGGCAGGCGGTTGGCGACAGCCGCGCTGTTCGCGATCGCCGCTGCGCAGATCCCCTCCTCCGCCGCCCTCATGTCGCGCTCCCGGGCTTGAAGACCGGCACTTCCAGCGCGTTGACACGGCGCGGCAGCAGTTTTTCGGCGAAGAAGGCATCGGCAATCTTCTGCTGCTCGGCCAGGCCCGCTGGCACGGCCGGACGCACGGCATAGCTGCGCCGGCCGTTGGCCTGCAACACGGTGGGCACGTCCACGCCCCAGACAGGCGACAACAGCGCAGCGGCGGCATCGGGGTTGGCCTTGACCCACTGCCCGGCCTTCGCCAGCTCGGCGTAGACCACCTGCAGCACGTCGCCGCGCGCCTGGGCGAATCTGGTGCTGGCCAGGTAGTAGCGCTGGTAGCTCGCAATGCCCGTGCCGTCGGCCAGCACGCGCGCGTTGGATTGGCGCTGTGCGGCCGAAAGGAACGGGTCCCAGATCACCCAGGCGTCGATGGCGCCGCGCTCGAACGCGGCACGGCCGTCGGCCGGGGTCAGATAGGCAGGCTCGATGTCCTTGAACGACAGGCCGGCCTGCTCCAGTGCGGCGATCAGCAGGTAGTGCGCGCCGGCCGCCTTGGCAAAGCCGACCTTCTTGCCCTTGAGATCGGCCACGCTGCGCAGCGGGGAGTCGGCCCGCGCCACGATGGCCTGGGCCGTGGGCGATGGCGCCTCCTGGGCGACGAAGGTCAGCTGCGCGCCAGCCGCCTGCGCAAACACCGGCACGGTGTCGGCCACGTCGGCGCTGAAGTCCAGGTTGTCCAGGTTCAACGCCTCGAGCAGCGGCAGGCCGCTCGTGAACTCGTGCCAGCTGGGCCTGACGTTGAGCGGCGCGAGCCTGCGCTCCAGCGTGCCCTGCGCCTTGAGCACCACGGTCAGCGTGGACGACTTCTGATAGCCGATGCGCACGGTCGCTGGCGCAGGCTGGGCCCCGGCGGCACCGGCCGCAAAGGAAACGGCTGCGCCGAGCAGGGTGCGGCGTAGCAAGGAGGTGTCATGCGTCATGGAGGTCGTGTCCAAGGTTGTTCAATAGCGGGATCTGCCTGGAGCCGGGCAAGGGGATGCAAGGCAGGGCATGCAGGAAGACGCCTCGGCCCTGGCTCTGCCAGACCGCTGGCGGCGCGCCGTGAGGGGGTGCGATGGCGGCAGGCAGTGCGCCTTCCGAACGGCGCAGGTCAACGTGCATAGCCCGGGTGCCAGCGCAGCCACCAGTGCTCCAGCCCGCGCGCCAGCAGGTCGGCCAGCTTGCCGAGCAGCGCGTACAGCAGGATGCCGACCAGCACCACGTCGGTCTGCAGGAACTCGCGGGCGTTCATGGTCAGGTAGCCGATGCCGGCCTGGGCCGAGATGGTCTCGGCCACGATCAGGATCACCCACATCAGTCCCAGTGAGAAGCGCAGGCCCACGAGGATGGACGAGACCGCACCGGGCAGGATCACCTCCCTGTAGAGCTGCCAGCGCGACAGCCCGTAGGTGCGGCCCATCTCGATCAGCTGCGGGTCCACGTTGCGGATGCCGTGGAAGGTGTTGAGGTAGATCGGAAAGAACACCGCCACGCTGATGAGGAAGAGCTTGGCCGACTCGTCGATGCCGAACCACAGGATCACCAGCGG
>CAJYRH010000513.1 GCA_913776795.1 uncultured Pseudorhodoferax sp.
GTTCTGCAGCGCCACGTCGTGGATCAGTTGGTCGTAGGCACGCTGCAGGAAGGTGGAGTAGATCGCCACCACGGGCTTGAGGCCCTGCGTGGCCAGGCCCGCTGCGAAGGTGACGGCATGCTGCTCGGCGATGCCCACGTCGTGGTAGCGCTTCGGAAAGCGCTGCTCGAACTCCACCATGCCGGAGCCCTCGCGCATGGCCGGCGTGATGCCGACCAACCGCGGGTCGTGCGCGGCCATGTCGCACAGCCACTGGCCGAAGACCTGCGTGAAGGTCGGCTTGCCCGGCGTGCTCGGCTTGACCAGGCCCACGCGCGGATCGAACTTGCCGGGGCCGTGGTAGGCCACCGGGTCCGCCTCCGCGAGCTTGTAGCCCTGGCCCTTCCTCGTGACCACGTGCAGGAACTGCGGTCCGTTCAACTGGCGGATGTTCTCCAGCGTGGGGATCAGCGAGTCGAGGTCGTGCCCGTCGATCGGGCCGATGTAATTGAAGCCGAACTGCTCGAACATGGTGCCCGGCACGACCATGCCCTTGGCATGCTGCTCCAGCCGCTTGGCCAGCTCGAACAGCGGCGGTGCCGCCTTGAGCACCTGCTTGCCCACGTTCTTGGCACGCGCGTAGAAGTTGCCCGACAGCAGTTGCGCCAGGTACCGGTTCAGCGCACCCACGGGCGGGCTGATGCTCATGTCGTTGTCGTTCAGGATCACGAGCAGGTTGCAATCGCTCACGCCCGCGTTGTTGAGCGCCTCGAAGGCCATGCCGGCCGTTAGCGCGCCGTCGCCGATGATGGCCACGGCATGGGTGTCCTCGCCCTTGAGCCTGGCGGCCGTGGCCATCCCGAGTGCCGCGGAGATCGAGGTCGAGGAATGCGCGGTGCCGAAGGTGTCGTACGGGCTCTCGCTGCGCATCGGAAAGCCCGACAGGCCGCCGAGCTGGCGCAGCGTGGGCATGCGGTCGCGCCGGCCCGTGAGGATCTTGTGCGGATAGGTCTGGTGGCCCACGTCCCAGACCAGTTGGTCAGCGGGCGTGTTGAAGACGTAGTGCAGCGCCACCGTGAGCTCCACGGTGCCGAGGTTGGAGCTGAGGTGGCCGCCGGTGCGCGATACGCTGTCCAGCACGTAGGCGCGCAGCTGGTCGGCCAGGGGCTTGAGTTCGTGGCGCGGCAACCGGCGCAGGTCGGCCGGATCGTTGATGCGCATGAGCAGCGGGTAGGCCGCTGCGTCCGAATGGGCCATGGGGTTGTTCTCTCCGTAGCGCTCAGGTCGAGCGGTTCACGACCATGTCGGCCAGGGCGCGCAGCGCGCGCGTGTCGGCCAGGTCGCCCCTGTCCAGGGCCGCCAGGGCCTGGTCGAGCAGTTCCTGTGCGTAGGCCTGCGAGCGCGCCAGACCCAGCACCGAAACATAGGTCGGTTTGTCCTGTGCAGCATCCTTCCCTGCGGTCTTGCCCAACGTCGCGGAATCGGCAGTCACGTCCAGGATGTCGTCGACGACCTGGAAGGCCAGCCCCAGCGCGGCGCCGTAGACCGCAAGCCCCTGCAGCGCCTGCGCACTGCAGCTGCTCTGCGGATGGCAGCAGGCCGCGCCCATCATCACGCTGCCCTGCAGCAGGGCACCGGTCTTCAGGCGGTGCATGTCGCGCAGCTGGTCTTCCGACAGGCTGTGGCCGATGCTGGCCAGGTCGATGGCCTGGCCGCCCGCCATGCCTTCGCAACCCGCCGCGCGCGCCAGCAGGCGGCACAAGGTGGCCTGCACGCTGGCCGGCGCACTTGCCTGCTCGGACGTCAGCAGTTCGAAAGCCAGGGCCTGCAGCGCATCGCCGGCCAGCAGCGCCTGGGCCTCGCCGAAGCGCACATGGACGGTCGGCTTGCCGCGGCGCAGAACGTCGTTGTCCATGCAGGGCATGTCGTCGTGCACGAGGGAGTAAGCATGGATCAGCTCGACCGCGCAGGCCGCGCGCAACGCCGCGTCGTCCAGCCCGCGGGCCGCCTCGGCCGGCTCGTTCGCGCCACCGGCCACGGCTGCGCGTGCGGCCAGCACCAGCAAGGGGCGCAAACGCTTGCCGCCATCGAGCACCGCGTAGCGCATCGCCTCGCGCAGCGCCGCGGGCGCGTCGTGGCCATCGTCGGCTTCGGTCGCCGGCGCCACCCAGGCCGACAGCGCGCTCTCCACGCGGTCCAGCGTGGCGGTGCTCCAGGCGGCCAGGTCGAAGGAAGGAGAGCCGCTCATTCCTGGCTCCACGGCCTGGCCTGGCCCTGCTGGTCCAGCACGCGGATCTGCTCCTCCACCGCGTCGAGCCGGCCACGGCAGAACTGCAGCAGTTCCGCACCACGCCGATAGCCGGTCAAGAGGCCGTCCAGCGGCATCTGGCCCGATTCCATCTGGCCCACCAACGCCTCCAGCTCCTGCAACGCAGCCTCGTAACTGACGGGGTCGGACGGGGGCGAGGCGATGGCCTTGGGCATGAGGACGAATGGGCATTGACGAAAGGAAGAGACGGATTTTAGGCGCTGCGCCACCAGGCATTCCTTACGGGGCGCACTGGCATCGGCCGCAGCTACAATCGCGCCTCCCTTTTTCCGAGCAAGCGGCAACGCTTCGAAAGGAGCCTCGGCGGCTCAGCCGATCCACCCCTCCCGCGCAGCTCTCCACTGGTGCCTTGGTGCCGTCGGAACAGGCGCCTACCCTGCCCCTTCATAGGGGGAGTCTCTAGGTCAGGACATGCATGTCTGATTTAAGTCTTCAACTTCAGCAGGCCGAAAGCCAACTCCCCGTTTCCAGTTACTTCGACGAGGCGCTGTTCCAGCGCGAGTTGGAGACGATCTTCCAGCGCGGTCCCCGCTACGTGGGGCATGAACTCCTGGTGCCGCAGGTCGGCGACTACCACGTGCTGCCGCAGGAGCGCGAGGGCCGTGCGCTGGTTCGCACGCCCCAGGGGGTGGACCTGGTGTCGAACGTCTGCCGGCACCGGCAGGCCGTGATCCTCAAGGGCCGCGGATCGCTGGCAAACACGCAGAGCGGCAGCGCGGGCGGGAACATCGTTTGCCCATTGCACCGCTGGACCTACAGCGGCGGGCGGGGCAGTCCGGCCGGCTCGCTGCTGGGCGCGCCGCATTTCGCCCAGGACCCCTGCCTGAACCTGGCGAACTACCCGTTGCAGAACTGGAACGGCCTTCTGTTCGAAGGCGCCGAACCCGGCCGCGTCGAACGCGAGCTGGCCCGGCTGGGCCCGCGTGCGGACCTGAGCTTCGACGGCTACGTGTTCGACCGCGTCGAACTGCACGAATGCGACTACAACTGGAAGACCTTCATCGAGGTCTACCTGGAGGACTACCACGTCGGCCCCTTCCACCCCGGCCTCGGGAACTTCGTGACCTGCGAGGACCTGCGTTGGGAGTTCGGCGAGCACCACTCGGTGCAGACCGTGGGCATCGCCGGTCGCCTCGGCAAGGCCGGCAGCCCGGCCTACCAGCGCTGGCAGAAAGCCCTGATGGACTACCGCCAGGGGCAGGCGCCGCGCTACGGCGCGATCTGGCTGACCTACTACCCCACCGTGATGGTGGAGTGGTACCCGCACGTGCTCACGGTGTCCACGCTGCACCCGGTCTCGCCACAGAAGACGCTCAACACGGTGGAGTTCTACTACCCCGAGGAGATTGCCGCATTCGAGCGCGAGTTCGTCGATGCGCAGCAGGCGGCCTACATGGAGACCTGCGTGGAGGATGATGAGATCGCGCTGCGCATGGACGCAGGTCGCAAGGCGCTGATGGCGCGCGGCGACGACGAGGCGGGTCCCTACCAGAGCCCCATGGAAGATGGCATGCAGCACTTCCACGAGTGGTACCGGCGCCAGTTGCGCGGCGTGCCGCTGGCGATGCCGTTCCAGGCGCGGCAACGCTGAGCGCCGGCGGCACGGCAGGCTGGCACGGGGCCTCGCGCCCCTTTTTCTTTTCTATCTCACAACAACAAGCAAGAGCGGTCATGCAAGGTCTGTGGATGGTGGCGTCGGCGTTCCTGTTCGCCACCATGGGCGTGTGCGTCAAGTTCGCATCGGCTTCGTTCAACAGCGCCGAGCTGGTCTTCTGGCGCGGCATCGTGGGCGTGGTCTTCATCGGACTGCTCGCGCGGCGCCAGGGCGTCACGCTGGCCACGCGCTACGGCGGCATGCACCTCTGGCGCAGCGTGATCGGCACCTTCTCGCTGGGCTGCTGGTTCTACGCCATCGCGCACATCCCGCTGTCTGCGGCGATGACGCTCAATTACATGAGCAGCATCTGGATCGCCACCTTTTTGGTGGGTGGCGCGGTGCTGGCCTGGGTGCCGATGCCCGGGCGCGACGGCCGCGTGCCGCTGCCGCCGTTGCAGGGCGTGCTGGCGCTGACGGTGCTGGTGGGCTTCTTGGGGGTGGTGATGATCCTCAAGCCCGACGTGAACCCCTCCCAGGGTTTTGCCAGCATGGTGGGTCTGATCTCGGGCCTCACGGCGGCCTTCGCGTACCTGCAGGTCATCGCGCTGTCGCGCATCGGCGAGCCGGAAACGCGCACGGTGTTCTATTTCGCACTGGGCGCGGCGGTGATGGGCGGGCTGTGGATGATGGTCGCCGGCGTGTCCCACTGGAACTGGCTGCACGCGCTGTGGCTGCTGCCCATCGGCGTGTTGGCCGCACTGGGCCAGCTCTGCATGACGCGGGCGTATGCCCAGGCGAACACGGAGGCCGGCACCCTGGTCGTGGCCAACCTGCAGTACTCGGGCATCGTCTTCGCGTCCATCTTCAGCGTACTCCTGTTCGACGACATGATCGACACCACGGGCGTCGTCGGGATGGTCCTGGTGATCGCCAGCGGGGTCGTGGCCACGGTGCTGCGTGAGCGCGCAGTGCCCAAGGCCCCGGCCGAAGAGCACTGACGCGCGCCACAATGGCGCGTCCGACACAACGCCGCGAACGCCCATGCACACCACCCTGATCACGCCGGAACAGCTGATGGCCCTGCAGGCCAGCGGACAGCCGATGATGCTGTTCGACTGCAGCTTCGAACTCATGCAGCCCCGGGCCGGCGATGCGCAATACCTCCAGGCTCACATCCCCGGGGCCGTACGTGCCGACCTCGACCGCGACCTGAGCGCGCGCCACGGCGCGCTCGGCAAGCATGGCGTGCTGACTGCGCACGAGGCCGACACGCCGGCGTCGGGTGGCCGCCACCCCCTGCCCAACCGCGACAAGTTCGCGATCTGGCTTTCCAGCGTCGGCTTCGCCAACAACATGCAGGCCGTCGTCTACGACCGCCAGGGCGCCAACTATTGCGGCCGCCTTTGGTGGATGCTGCAATGGGCCGGCCACGCAGCCGTGGCCGTGCTCGATGGCGGTCTGAAGGCCTGGCAGGCCGCGGGCGGTCCGGTCGTGGCGGGCGAAGAACCGAGCCATTTCCGCAGCAACTTCGAAGTGGGTCCTCCGCTGGTGCGCCTGGTCGATGCGAACGAGGTGCTGGCTCGACTGGAACAGCCCACGCAGACGGTGCTCGATGCGCGTGCAGCACCACGCTACCGCGGCGAGACCGAGCCGCTCGATCCGGTGGCCGGTCACATCCCGGGCGCGCTGAACCGCCCGTTCGCCCAGAACATCGGCGAGGACGGCCGCTTCAAGCCGGCCGCCCAGTTGCGCGCCGAGTTCGACGCGCTGCTGGCCGGCCGCGACCCAGCCAGCGTGGTGCACCAGTGCGGCAGCGGCGTCAGTGCCCTGCCCAACATGCTGGCGATGCAGGTGGCCGGCTACACTGCCTCCGCGCTCTACGCGGGGAGCTGGAGCGACTGGTGCAGCGATCCGCACCGGCCCGTGGCCACCGGCGGTTGACCAGCGCGCTCGGCCTCAGGCCTTGCGTGCGCGTTCGGCGTCCCGCAGCCGCTTGATCTCGTCATGGTTGCGCTGCGCGCCGTCCATCTGGCGCCGGACAAGTGCGCGCACGTCGTTCGGCAGGGGCTGCTCCAACACCTTGCGGTAGCGGGCCAGTGCTGCATCTTCGCCGCGCTCGCACTCTTCCAGCATGTCCAGGTCGCTCAAGGCGCCCACGCTGCCGCGCGCGCTAACCCAGCCGCGGTGCAAGGCACCTGTGGCGCTGCCGCGGTCGTTGGCCTCGCCGCCCAGGCCACCGATGGCGGCGACGAGTTCCTCGGCCCCACGCGCACAGGCCTGCGCCCGGTCGCGCAGCAGGCTGGCCAGCGTCGGCGTGCGGGTGTGCTCCGCGGCCTCCCGGAAGCCCTTTTCGCCATCGCGGCAGGTCTTGAGGAGGTCATCCAGCCCTTCGAGCACGTCATCGCGGTCGAACTCCTGCGCCGCCACGCTGCCCTGGACGCGGTCCCAGGCGGCTTGCGTGGCCGGTCGGGCCTGCTGCCAGTCCAGCGACGAAGCCCCGCGCTTGCTCTCCCAGTCACGCGCCAGGTCCGGCTCTGCATCTTCGAAAGATCCAGGGTAGGCCATGGTGGCCCCCCAACCATAGGCGTAGGCGGGGCCGTAGTCGTCGTAGCTGCGGCCCGCCTCGTAGTAGGGTTCGCGCGTGTAGCTCTCGCGCCAGTAGGCCTCTTCCAGCGTCGGGTTGATGCGCTCGGCAGTGGCCTTACCAGCCAAGCCACCCACAAGCGCCCCAGCCACCAGGCCGACCGCGGCGCCGATCGGCCCGCCGATGGCGCCGATGGCAGCACCGGCGACGCCGCCTCCGGTGGCCCCTACCCCGGTGCCGACCGGGTGCGCACCGGGCGCCTGTGTGATGGGATCGAGGTTGCGCAGTTCGCGCTCGTCGGCTGCTGCCATGTGGGTGCTCCTTCGCTCGGTTGAACAAGGTCCCGCGTCGCGGGACGATTGCACATGATCGAGTTGCCACAGCCCGTGCCGCGTCGTCCCGGCCCGATGGCGGCCGTAGGCGCGGGCCGCGCACCGGTACCTGGGGTCAGGCCACGCCCTTGTCCTTGAACCAGGCGAGCGCGCGCTTCCAGCCGTCCTCGGCCGACGCCTGACGGAAGCTGGGCCGGTAGTCCGCATGGAAAGCATGCGGCGCATCCGGATAGACCACGAACTCCGAGGCCTTGGCGGCCGCACTGCCCTGCGCGAGCGCCGCCTTCATCTTTTCGACCGTCGCCAGCGGGATGCCGGTGTCTGCACCACCGTACAGCCCCAGGACGGGACCATGCAGCTGGCCCGCCACATCCACCGGGTGGCGCGGCGTGAGCTCGCCAGCGTTGCCGACGAGCCGGCCATACCAAGCGACGCCGGCTTTCACCGCAGGGTTGTGTGCGCTGTACAGCCAGGTGATGCGGCCGCCCCAGCAAAAGCCCGTGATGCCGAGCCTGGACACATCGCCACCGTTGGCCCCGGCCCATGCAAGGGCGCCGTCCAGGTCGGCCATGACCTGCGCGTCGGGGACCTTGGAAACGAGCTCGGCCTGCAACCTGGCGATCTCCGCGTACTGCCTGGGGTCACCCTGTCGCGCATACAGTTCGGGCGCAATGGCCAGGTAGCCGGCCCTGGCAAAGCGGCGCGCCGTGTCGGCGATGTATTCGTGCACGCCGAAGATCTCCTGGATGACGAGCACCACGGGCAGGCCTGTCCTGCCGGCCGGCGCCGCCCGGTAGGCCGGCACCTTGAAGCCGTTGACCTCGAAACCGACCTCGCCGGCCGTCAGGCCCTCGGCCGAGGTCCTGATAGCGGTCTGCGCCAGCGTCGGTAGTGCACTGGCGGCGTACCCCACGCCCAGCGCAGCCTTGAGCGCCGTCCGGCGCGACGCGCCATCCGCGGTGCTGCGGCCCGGCAGCAGGGCATCGAAATCCGCCTTGAGATCGTCACGAAGCATTCGAGAACTCCAGAAAGTGGTGGGACGGGAGGCGCGCATTGTGGC
>CAJYRH010000514.1 GCA_913776795.1 uncultured Pseudorhodoferax sp.
AGATCCCGGCCGGCAACACCTTCGCCAAGCAGATCCTGACCGATTCGACCAACGCGCTGAAGACCGAAGGGTCGCTGGCGCCGCTGGAGGCGAAGGCGAAGACGGCGGCGAACGGCAAGCTCGCCGCCGGCACGGCCGACGCGTATCTGGGCAGCGGCGAGTATGCGAAGGCCAACCAGCGGCTCGCGGCGGCTGCGCGGCCGGTGCTCGCCCGGCTTGCGCAGGCCCTGGCGCAGACGCGCTACTTCGCGATCCTCGCCAACGCCGACGGCGTGGTGGTCGACGCCCAGGGCGCGATTGACCGCAGCGACAGCCGCGCGCTGCTCATCACGCGCATCGGCGCCGATCTCTCCGAAGCCCGCGTGGGAACGACGGCGATCGGTGCGGCGCTGATCGAACGGCAACCGGTGTGGCTGCACCGCGCCGAACACTTCTTCGCCGATACCGCAGCCTACAGCTGCGCAGGTGCGCCGCTGCATGGCCCGGACGGCAGCCTGGCCGGCATGCTGGACCTGACCGGCATCGACGTGGCCGAGCGGCCCGAACTGCAGCACCTGGCCGCCCAGGCCGCGCGCAGCATCGACAACGCCCTGGCGCAGGCCGTGCCGCACGCGCTCGCGCTGCGGCTGAGCTGGCCCGGCACCGCGCCGGGCAGCGACGCGGACGGCCTGCTGGCACTGGATGGCGATGGCGTCGTCGTGGGCGCCAACCCTTCGGCACGCGCGATGCTGGCGCTGCCCGGGCACGGCGCAGGCATGCATGTGGCCGAGCTGTTCGCCATTCCCCATGCCAGCCTGTTCGATGCCGCGCAGCAGGCGCGGGCACTCGATGTGCCCCTGTGGTCCGGTCTGCGCCTGTGCGTGCTGCCGCAGTTGCCCGGGCGGGCCGATCCTCAGCAGGCTGCGTCCTCGCTCCGCGCGGTGGAGGACGCGATGATCCGGCGCGCTGTGGCCGAGGCGCGCGGCAATGTGGCGCTGGCCGCCCGCCGGCTGGGCATCAGCCGGGCCACGCTGTACCGCAAGCTTGGCCGCCGCTGACAGCCTGGACCTGACCCGATCGGGCCGTTTCCAGCGCAGGACGCGCGGCCCGGTCACGGCGAGCGCCCATTGCCCAGGCGCCTGGCTGTGCTGGCACGACGCTCACCCCCGAAGGCGCGCGGCATCAAGCCGCATGGCGATAATGGCCGGCACGCCCGCGCGGCCGGACTCCGTACGCCGCGCCCACACCACAGGAACCACGCCTTGAACAAGATCCTCGCCGCTGCATTGCTGGTCGCGGCCAGCACCCTGGCCCACGCCGAAACCTCGCCCGCCAAGAAGGAGCTCGTCGGCAAGGTGCTGCAGCTGCAGCGGCCCATCGTCGAGACGCAGGTGCGCGGGCTCGCGGAGCGGCCGGCCGTCGGGATCATCCAGTCGGTGAACGCCGTCATCCAGCAGCGCGTGCCACTGGAAAAGCGCGAGGCGCTGATCCGCGACGTCCAGGCGGAAGTGCGCAAGTTCGTCGACGAAAGCACGCCCATCCTGCGCGAAGGTGCGGTGCGCCTGCTGCCCTCGACCACCGGCGCCGTGCTGGAGGCCAAGTTCTCCGAGGCCGAACTGAAGCAGCTGATCGCCGCGCTGGAGGCCCCGGCCTTCCGCAAGTACCAGCAGACCAACGAGGAGATGTTCCGCCCGCTGGCCGAGAAGCTCGGCCCCGAGGTGCGTGGCGAGATGGAGCCCAAACTCAAGGCGCTCGAGGCGAGCATCCGCAAGAAGCTGGATGCCGCGATCGGCGCGCCCGAGGCCAGCCCGGCGGCGCCTGCCGCCAAGCCCTGAGATTCAGAGCGCGCAGCTGCGAAAGCCGACGAAGCGCCAGTCGTCGTCTGGCATCGCAAATCCACGCAGGCCACGGTCATGGAGCCGGGCCCGCGTTGCGAACGACGCACCGCGCAACACGCGCGCACGCCCGAACCACGGCTGGCTCAGGGTCGCCCAGGGCCCCGGCTTGAAGCCGGGCCAGGGCTGCAACGTTCCGGCCATCCATTCATGCACCGCGCCCCAGTCGAAGCCGCGCCGGGCCGCCGTACGGGCAGCGCAGTCCCACTCGGCCTCCGTCGGCAGGCGCCGGCCGGCCCAGCGACACCAGGCGTCGGCCTCCCACCAGCTGACATGCATGGCACTGTGCTCGGCCGACATGCGCACCGGCCGGCCGAAGCGCTGCTGCAGAACGGCGCCGCTGGCCACGCCGATCTGTTCCACGTAGCGCGGCCCACGCCGGCCCTCGTCCAGCGCCTGCGCACGCTCCAGCCAGGCCCAGCCCTCGGGCTGCCATAGTTCGACACGGTCGTAGCCACCGTCGTCGACGAACTCCACGAACTGGGCCCAGCTGACGGGTTGCGCATCGATCTCGAACTCGAGAATCTGCACCGAATGCGCCCATTGCTCGTTGTCGAGCACGAGGCCGGTGGGCATGGCGCCGAGCTGCCAGCGGGTGGCCGGCACCACCAGCGGCGCGGATGGGCGCCGCGGGTCGCGTGCCAGCAGCGGCACCGGCACGCCCAGTCGCTGGGCCTGCACCAGGATGTCCTCGCCGCGCTGGTCCTCGTGCAGCACCGCCAGGCGGAAGAAGTACAGGCCGGCATCGGTGTCGGGCGCCTTCTCCAGCAGTTCCAGCGTGCTTTCCAGTTGCTCCAGCAGATAGGACCGCGTGCTGGCCGCGTCGGGCCCCTGCTCTGCGCCGTCGGCCCACCACAGGTCGGCGCGCGCTTCGATGGATGCCACGCGCACGGGTTGTGGCGGGCAGGCCGCGCCCTGGTGGCGTTGCGGGTTGCGGCCGATCCAGCTTTCGGCAAACCAGCCTGCACGGCCGGCCAGCCACAGCGGATCGCCCGTCCGGCATGCCATGCCCGCACCGTGGCGTTCGCACATGTCCACGAGGTGCAGCGTGTGGTTGCGTGCGTCCATCAGGGCCAGCGACAGGGCCTCGCGGCCGGCGCGGCGGAAGGCGGGCGTGTCCACGGACGCGGACAGCGTGGCGGCGGAAGACATCGGCATGGGCCATTATGGACACGGTGGTCGGCGCGGATTCCCATGCGCGGGCAGCGATGGCGCACCCTATAAAATCCGCGCGCCTCACGCACCCGATCTGCTGGCGCACAACGCCGGTGTGTCGGGTGCTTTCGTATCGGGGGCATCCAACTCAAACGGGGAAGACATGCAAGGCTTGTTAAAGCTCTCGCGGGCCATCGATTGGCTCAACGTCCAGGTCGGCAAGTGGGTGATCTGGCTGATCCTGGCGTCCACCGCCATCAGCGCCATCAACGCCGTGGTGCGCAAGGCGTTCAACACCAGTTCCAACGCCTACCTCGAAGTGCAGTGGTACCTGTTCGCCTGGTCCTTCCTCGTGGCCGCTGGCTTCACGCTGCTCAACCGCGAGCACGTGCGCATCGACGTGCTCAACAGCCGGCTGTCCAAGAGGGCGCAGATCTGGATCGACATCGTCGGCTTCGCGCTGTTCCTCACGCCGCTGTGCCTTTTGGTGCTGTATTACACGGTGCCCATGACGCAGCAGATGTACCAGACCGGCGAGATGTCGGGCAACCCAGGCGGCCTGATCCGCTGGCCCGTGTGGCTGGCCCTTCCGGTGGGCTTTTCGCTGCTGATGCTGCAGGGCTGGTCCGAGCTCATCAAGCGCATCGCCTTCCTGACCGGGGACGGCCCGGATCCGACGCTCAAGGCAGGCGAGAAGAGCGCCGAGGAAGAGCTGACCGAAATCCTGCGCGAGCGCGAGGCGGCCAAGGCCGCTGGCGCCGGCGCCGCCCGCTGACCGGAGCACGCATCGATGGAATTCATCACCACCAACTTCGCCCCGATCATGTTCGCGGGGTTGATCTGTTTCCTGCTGCTGGGGTTTCCGGTCGCGTTCAGCCTGGGCGCCTGCGGGCTCGCCTTCGGCATCATCGGCATCGAGCTTGGCGTGTTCCCGGCCTCCGTGCTGGCCTGGCTGCCACAGCGGCTGATCGGCATCATGGCCAACGATACGCTGCTGGCGGTGCCCTTCTTCACGCTGATGGGCCTGATCCTGGAACGCAGCGGCATGGCAGAGGACCTGCTCGACACGGTCGGCCAGGTGTTCGGACCCATGCGCGGCGGTCTGGCGCTTGCCGTGGTCTTCGTGGGCGCGCTGCTGGCGGCCACCACGGGCGTGGTGGCGGCCTCCGTGATCTCCATGGGCCTGATCTCGCTGCCGATCATGCTGCGCTACGGCTACGACCGCAAGTTCACGAGCGGCGTGATCGCGGCCTCCGGAACGCTGGCGCAGATCATTCCGCCCTCGCTGGTGCTGATCATCATGGCCGACCAGCTCGGCCGCAGCGTGGGCGACATGTACAAGGGCGCCTTCGTGCCGGCCTTCATGCTGGTGGGCTGCTATGTGGCCTACATCGCCTTCCTGGCCATTTTCAAGCCCAAGAGCGTGCCGGCGCTGCCGCCCGAGGCGCGCATCTACCGCGAGGCCAACGGCAGTGGCGGCTACCCCTCGCTGCTGGTGCTCACCATCATCTCCTTTCTGGTGTCGGCGTTCCTGGCGCGGCACATGGCCGAGGTGCACAGCTGGTGGCTGGAGGAGCAAATCACCAGCGTCGCCACCGACGAGAAGATCGTGGTCGCCATGTGCGGTGGCGCCACCGTCGCCCTGCTGATCGCGCTGGTCAACAAGTTCACCGGCCTGGGCCTGCTGTCCCGGCTGGCCGAGCGCGTGACCTTCGTGCTGATTCCGCCGCTGCTGCTGATCTTCCTGGTGCTGGGCACCATCTTCCTGGGCGTGGCCACGCCGACCGAAGGCGGCGCCATGGGTGCCATCGGCGCGCTGGTGATGGCCTTTGCGCGCGGCCGCCTGAACATGGCGCTGCTCAAGCAGGCGCTGGCCTCGACCACCAAGCTGGGCAGCTTCGTGATGTTCATCCTGATCGGCGCCACCGTCTTCGGCCTGGTGTTCCAGGCAGCCGACGGCCCGATCTGGGTCGAGCACCTGCTGTCCAGCCTGCCGGGCGGCCAGATCGGTTTCCTGATCTTCGTGAACCTGCTGGTGTTTGTGCTGGCCTTCTTCCTGGACTACTTCGAGCTGTCCTTCATCGTCGTGCCGCTGCTGGCCCCCGTGGCCGACAAGCTGGGCATCGACCTGATCTGGTTCGGCGTGCTGCTGGCCATGAACATGCAGACCTCGTTCATGCACCCGCCGTTCGGCTTCGCGCTGTTCTTCCTGCGCTCGGTCGCTCCCGACAAGCCTTATGTGGACCGCGTGACCAAGAAGGTCATGGACCCGGTCACGACCATGCAGATCTACAAGGGCGCGATCCCGTTCCTGCTGATCCAGCTGTTCATGGTGGGGGTCATGATCACGTTCCCGAACCTGGTCACGGGCAGCCTGGACAAGCAGCAGACCTACGACCTCAAGGCTGTCGGCGAGCAGATGCGCCAGGGACTGCAGCCCGAAGCCGGTGAAGGCTACGGCTCGGAAGGTGGCTACGGTGCCGACGAGAAGGCGGAGCAGCCCGAGGGCGGCGCATCTGCGCCCGAGGCGCCGGCGCCCGACGCCCCGGCGGCCGCCGAGGACGATCCCATGAAGGCCATGCAGGACGCGCTCAAGCAGCAAAAGCGCTAGCGCGGCCGCCGGGCGCGGCGGTCAATCGCTCCTGCGCCTGCGGCGTCTGCGCCGCAGG
>CAJYRH010000515.1 GCA_913776795.1 uncultured Pseudorhodoferax sp.
CTCCTGCAGTCCGCCTTGCACGGGCGGTTCCTGCAGCCCGCCGTCCGTCGGCGGCTCCTGCAGCCCGCCGGCGGCCGGCGCGCTGCTGCCGGTCTCCGCACCGATGGGCTGGATGTCGTACTGGGCCTCGGCCTCGACGGTCGTCGCGGCACGCCAGGTTCCGACCGCGAGCAGCGCGAACAGCAGCGCCGGCATCACGACGAGCGCCAGCTGGCGCAGCACGTAGCCCGTCGGCACGTCGGCATTGCGCTTGCCCTTCAGAGCCTGCAGCAGCCGGCCGGGCGCATAGGCGCCGGCTTCTGCCGGCAGGGCGCGCGTCTGTGCCGGCAGGTCCACGCGGCGCTCATCGGCCGACAGCGGCGGCGCCCACTGCGGCTTGATCTTGGCCATGATGATCACGTACACGACGTACAGGCCGGCCAGCATCAAACCCGGGAAGAACGCACCGGCATACAGCTGCACGACCGACACGCCGGCCGTCGCGCCGTACAGGATGAGCAGCACCGACGGCGGAATCAGGATGCCCAGGCAGCCGCCGGCCGTGATGGCGCCCGCTGCCATCGAGGTGCTGTAGCCGGCGCGCAGCATGGCCGGCAGCGCCAGCAGGCCCATCAGCGTGACGACCGCGCCGACGATGCCGGTGGCCGTGGCGAAGATGGCGCAGGTGACCAGCGTCGCCACGGCCAGCGAGCCCGGCACGCGCGCCATGGCCAGGTGCATGCTCTTGAACAGCTTCTCGATCAGGTTGGCCCGTTCGACCAGGTAGCCCATGAACACGAACAGCGGGATCGCGATCAGCACGTCGTTGGCCATGCTCTTGTAGGCGGCCTGCACCATGAGGTCGAGCGTGCGCTGGATGTCGCCGTCGTAGGCCAGCCAGGTGAAGATCATGCCCATCCCCATCAGCGTGAACGCCGTGGGAAAGCCCAGCATGATGGCGATGACCACCAGCGAAAGCATCAACAGGCCCTGGTGGCCATGCGTGACCTTGTCCACGCCCAGCAGCAGCCAGACGATGGACAGCAGCACCGCGCCCATGATGGAAAAGCCGAACCACAGTTCCTTTCTCATGCCTTGCTCCCTGCGGATTGCTGGGCGGCGAGCTGGCGGTCCAGCGCCTCGATGTCGCTGTCCTTCACGTGCACCATCTGCTTGAGCTTGTCGACGTCGACCTCCTGCACGTCATCGCCCCGCGGCGGCCAGGCGCCGGTCTGCAGACAGATCACGCAGCGCGCGATCTCGGCCAGCCCCTGCAGCAGCAGCGCCGCCGCCGCGACGGGGATCACGAACTTGAACGGGTAGAGCGGCAGCGGCGTGGCCGAAAAGGTCTGCTCGCGGATCGCCAGCGACTCCTGCGCGTAGGTCCAGCCCGCCCAGGTCATCGCCAGCACGCCGGGCAGGAAGAACACGATGTACAGGGCGAGGTCCACGCCGGCCTGCGCGCGCGGACTGAAGAAGCCGTACAGCACGTCGCCGCGCACGTGCCCACCCTTGGCCAGGGTGTAGGCGCCGGCCAGCATGAACAAGGTGCCGTACAGCATGATCTGCGCGTCGAGCACCCAGGCATGGGGATTGTTCAGCGCGTAGCGCGAGAACACCTCCCAGCTGATCAGTGCGGTGAGGCCGACCACGGCCCAGGCCGCGGTCTTGCCGATGAAGGTGGAGATCGCGTCGATCGCAAGCAGGAGCTTTTGCATGACTCGTTTTTCACAGGGGCAGACGAAGACAAGGGCGCCGCTCAGGGCGCCCTTGTCACGGCACGGGCGTGCGGGGCATCAGCTCTTCTTCGGTGCGAAGTAATGGTTGTAGGCCATCTTGAAATCGACCGTGTAGTCGTTGTGCCACTGGCCGGCACGCTGGGCGAAGGCGCGCTGCGAATCGAGAACCTTCTTGAACATCGGGTTCTCCTTGGACTTGGCTGCCACGGCCTTGTCCCACGATGCCAGCTGAGCGCGCAGGATGGCGTCCGGCGTCTTGTAGAACTTGATCCCCTGCTTCTTGAGCTCCTCGTAGTCCTTGGAGTTGCGCTCGATGGCCTTCCAGCTCATGTCGGCGCTGGCGGCCTGCACGCCGTAGTCGATGATGGCTTTCAGCTCGGCCGGCAGCGCGTCGAGCTTGGCCTTGTTGAACAGCACCTCGAACTGCTCGCCGCTCTGGTGGAAGCTCTGCAGCATGCAGTTCTTGGCCACGTCGGGAAAGCCGAGCACGCGGTCACTGGAGGCGTTGTTGAACTCGGCCGCGTCGATCAGGCCACGGTCCAGCGCGGGCACGATCTCGCCGCCGGGCAGCGGGTTCACGGCCGCGCCCATGTCGGTGAACACGTCCACCGCCAGGCCCACGGTGCGGAACTTCAAGCCCTTCATGTCGTCGACCTTGGCCACCGGCTTCTTGAACCAGCCGAGCGGCTGGCAGGGCATGGGGCCGTACATGTAGGAGACCACGTCCAGGTTCAGGCTCTTGTAGATCTCCTCCACCAGCGCCTTGCCACCGCCGTAGTTGTGCCAGGCCAGCACCATGTTGGCGTCCATGCCGAAGCCGGGGCCCGAGCCCCACAGCGCCAGCGCCGAATTCTTGCCGTACCAGTAGGCGATCACGCCGTGGCCGCCGTCCAGCGTGCCCTTGCTCACCGCATCGAGCAGCTGGAACGCGGGCACCACGGCACCTGCCGGCAACACGTCGATCTTCAGCCGGCTGCCGGCCATGTCGTTGATCTTCTTGGCGAGATCCTGGGCATACTCGTGGAAGATGTCCTTGGCCGGCCAGGTGCTCTGAAAGCGCAGCGTGGTGGTCTGGGCCTGGCTGACCATGGGTGCGGACATGGCTCCCGCGGCCACGGCGGCACCCTGGAGCAGGTTGCGGCGGCGCGGCGCAGGTGACTTGGCTTGGGTCATGGGTTGTCTCCAGTGGTTGTCGAGGAAAGCGCGTGGATGTTGGGTCATGTGACAACCTGGGCCAACACGGAATGTCCCCGACAGGGAATACCACTACGTACACTGGCGTAGAAACAACCACCCGCGCAAGCCATGGACCCCATCCAGCTCTTCGATCCTGCCTCCAGCACCTACACCTATGTGCTGGCCGACCCGGCCACGCGCGCGGCCGTGATCATCGACCCGGTGGACGCCCAGCTCGAGCGCGACCTCGCCGTGCTGCGCGAGCATGGCCTGCAGCTGGCCTGGACGCTGGAGACGCATGCCCATGCCGACCACGTGACCAGCGCCGGCCTGCTGGCCGAGCATGCCGGCGCGCGCACCGCCGCGCCGGCCGGCTGCGGCATCGCCACCGCATCGGTGCAGCTGCAGGACGGTGAGGAGATCGCCTTCGGTGGGCAGCGCCTGCGCGTGCTGCACACGCCGGGCCACACGGCCGGCAGCATGTGCTACCTGTGGCATGGCCATGTGTTCACGGGCGACACGCTGCTGATCGGTGGCTGCGGCCGCACGGATTTCCAGTCCGGCAGCGCGCAGGCGCTGTACCGCAGCATCACCGGGGTGCTGTTCCAGCTGCCCGACGACACGGTGGTCTGGCCCGGCCACGACTACCAGGGCCGCACCCGCTCGACCATCGGCGCCGAAAAGCAGTCGAACGCGCGCGTGGCCGGCAGGAGCGAGGCCGAATTCGTGGCCACCATGGACGCGCTGGACCTGCCGCGACCCCAGCGCATGGACGAGGCGGTGCCCGCCAACCTGCAATCCGGCCGGGGCGGCGCACCGGCGGCGGCCCAGGATGCGCCGCGCGCCGCCGAAGGCTATGCAGGCGATGTGCCGCCCGCGCTCGCGGCGCAGTGGTTCGCCGAGGGCCGTGCCGTGCTGGTGGACGTGCGCACCGACGCCGAGCGCGAATGGGTGGGCTTCGTGCCCGGTGCCGTGGCCGTGGCGTGGAAGCAGTGGCCCGGCATGGCGCTGAACCCCGGCTTCGACGAGGCGCTGCGTGCCGCCGTGCCGGACGGCGGCAAGGTGCTGCTGCTGTGCCGCAGCGGTGTGCGATCGGTCGCTGCCGCCCGGCGCGCCACGGAGCTCGGCATCGAGGCCTACAACATCCTTGAAGGCTTTGAGGGCGATCCGGACGGCGACGCGCACCGGGGCCGCAAGGGCGGCTGGCGCCACCGCGGCCTGCCCTGGCGGCAGAACTGACGCGCGGAGGCCGCCATGTGCCGCAGCATCAAGACACTGTTCAACTTCGAGCCGCCGGCCACCGAGCTGGAGATCCGCGCGGCATCGTTGCAGTTCGTGCGCAAGCTCGCGGGCTTCTCGGTGCCATCCAGAGCCAACGAGCAGGCCTTCGAACGGGCGGTCGATGCCGTTGCGGCCTCGGCCGCCAGCCTGCTCGCGGAACTCGTGACCACGGCGCAACCGAAGAACCGGGACGAGGAAGCAGCCAGGGCCCGCGCGCGCAGCGCGGCCCGTTTCAGCGCCTGACTCAGCGCTTGACCTGCCGTTCGGGCTGGCGCGCCAGCCAGGCGCCGTAGCTGCTGTCCGCCGGCGGTGCATGCGCAGCGTCCAGCGGAAACAGCGCGCCGAGCAGGCTGGCGTCATGCCCGATGGCGAAGGCCGGTTGCATGCGCGGCGCCGTGCCGCGGCCCAGGGCCTGGCCCAGTTCCAGATCGACGAGCTTGCGGCCATGCCGGATGTCGGACAGCGCGGCAGGCCCCATGCCGGCCGATTGCGCCAGCTGCTCGAGCTCCTCCAGGCCGAACATGGGTTCGAGCTGGAGCCAGCCGACCGCGCCCGCGGCAGAGCGGCCGAGGATGCCGAACGGGTCGCCCAGCACCACGTGCTCGACGAAGCCATGCTGCTCCAGCAGCTGCTGAAGAGCGCGTGCCGTGGAGGGCACGCGCAGCTGCGCGTTCTGCACCGGCGTCAGCGTGCCGCGCCAGATCTGCGAGGCGCGCGTGTTGGCGTTCGACGGCATGTGGCGCAGCACGCCCAGCAGCCGCGCGGCCACGTCCACGTCCTGCTTGGGCAGGAACTGGTCGATCAGGGCGCGGTTGAAGGCGTCGACCGCGATTTCCTCGTCGGCCTGGCCGGTCAGCAGCACGCGCAGGCCGGGCCAGTCGCTCAGCGCCGCGAGTGCGTCCAGGCCGTTCATCTGCGGCATCGAGTAGTCGACGATGCAGGCATGCGTCAGGCCGTAGCGCACGCGCGCCGGGCCGGCCCAGTACGCCAGTACCTGGGGCAGCAGCGGCGTGGCACCCTGGCGCCAGCGGTCGACGATCTGCTGCTGCGTCCAGGCGTCGTCTTCCCAGACCGCCGACTCCTGCTGCAGCAGGCCCAGGCAATCGTCCACATGCGTATGCAGGCGCACGTTCCAGTGGTCCGGCAGGATCAGGGCCAGCATCTGGAGGTAGTCCGGATCGTCGTCCAGGAACGAGAAGCTGCCGGGGCAGTGGAACAACGGAAGGCTCATGGGGAAGGCGGCGCAGGGCCCTGGAAAATGCCGGTGGTATTGTCACGGCAAGGTTATTCCATGGCGCCCCGATCACCTGTCAGAACTGCCAGCCGCTCCCTGATTGAACTGTTGCGGGAGTGGCTGCACGCGCTGGCGGCGCAGAACGTGGGCGCCATCGCGGTGCTCGGCCCGGAGCTGCAGGGCGAGCCCTCGGAGCGGCGCGTGCTGGCCGTGTACCCACTCAGCGCGCAGCAGGCCGCCTATGCGCTGGCCCGCAGTCCCGATTTCGGCGAAGGCCCGCACCGGCACGGCGCACCGGCTGCGTCCTGGCAGTCGCTGGCGCACCCTTCACGCCAGCCCCAGGAGGAGGTGGACGCGCAATGGCGCAGCGCGTGGCTGGGCCTGGGACTGCAGGGCGTGGTCCGCGTGAGCTTCGGGCTGCCGGCAGGACGCAGCTTCGACTGCTTCCTGTTCGTTGCCGGGGAACTGCAGCAGCGCAGCCAGGCCGCTGCGCTGGGCTGGCTGGCCCAGGCGTTCTGGCCCACGCTGCGCGCCGCGCTGGTGGCCGCATGGAGCCCGTTGACGCGGCGCGAGGAGGAGTGCCTGCGCCTGGCCTTCGACGGCCTGACCGCGCGGGCCAGCGCAGAGCGCATGGACTGCTCCGAGCGCACCGTGAACTTCCACATGGCCAACGCCATGTCCAAGCTCGGCGCCGACAACAAGATGGCGGCCATCCAGCGCGCCTGCTGGCTTGGCGCCCTTTAGGGGCCGGCGCGGCAGGCATCAGGAGCGGCGTGGCTCGTTCCAGGCCGGGGCCGGTGCGACCGGCAACGTCAGCCTCCGTGGTCGGCATGTGGGGCCGTACGGGCCCATGCTCTCAGGGCACGGGCGGCTGTGCGCGCAGCAGATCCTGCCCGGCCGCCTCGTAGGCTGCCGCCACGCGCAGCACGCCGGCATCGTCGCGCGGCCGGCCGATCAGTTGCAGGCCCATGGGCAGGCCCTGGTGCGCGCCCTGGCCGAAGCCGGCCGGGATGCTGATGGCCGGCAGGCCCGCGAAGGTGGCGTAGATGACCACTTCCATCCAGCGGTGGTAGGTGTCCATCGCGCGGCCCGCGATCTGCGCCGGCCAGCGCTGCGTGGCCTCGAACGGCCAGACCTGGGCCGTGGGCAGCGCCAGCATGTCGTAGCACTCGAACAGGCCCAGCAGGTGCTGGTAGAACGCGGTGCGCCGGCTGCTCGCCGCCATGAACTGCGCGGCGCTGGTGCCCTGGCCCTGCTCGTACTCCCATAGCGCCTCGGGCTTGATGCGATTGCGCGCCTGCGGCAGGGCCAGCAGCGGCGCGATGCGCGCGCCCACGAGCACGCGACGCCAGACCAGCCAGGCGTCCCACACCGGCTCGGGTGCCGTGCCCAGCGCGGTGGGCTCGACCGTGCAGCCCAGGGCTTGCAGGCGGCGCAGGGCCTGCTCGCAGCAGCCCAGCACACCGTCCTCCATGGGCAGGTAGCCGCCCAGGTCTGCGAGCCAGCCGATGCGCGCGGGCCGCGCGGGCCGGTCCAGCGCCTCGGCAAAGCGCACGCCGTCGTCCAGCGACAACGGGGCACGCACGTCGT
>CAJYRH010000516.1 GCA_913776795.1 uncultured Pseudorhodoferax sp.
GGCACGTTCACGGCGGTAAACGCTTGACAGTCGTTCTCTTTGCTGCTGGTGGCCGAGAAGGACGTTGAACGCGCCAGCGCCCGCGCGAGGGGGATCCCAGGCCTATCCACTGCATGCTTTGGAGGCCGACAGAACCGGCAGCAGGAGGACCGCGGACGTGACACCCTGTATCAGCGCTGGAGTCGTTTCCCTCTGTCCTGTACAAACGAGGCGTCAACTGCCACAAGAACAACTCCGCCATGACCAGCAAAACCAGCCACACCCCCTATGCACAACGGCTCGCGCGCGAGAGCGTGAAGTTCGGACTACGGGTTGGAGGCACACTCCTCAAGCACGTCGGACTTGGGCTGGTCGCTGTTCCATTTGCGATTGCAGGCCTTGGTCGCAAAGATGCGGATGAGGCCGGCGAAGACGAAAACATCTTCAACTCCGTCAATTCGAGAGCTGGCCTGATGTACGACGAGTACGACACGCCGCATATGGTCCCGCAAGACGACATTGAGCGGCTTCACAACGGCTTCATCTGAAGTGCTCGGCTACTTTCTCCGCATCGAGGCGAGAGCCTTTCCACCAGTTCTCGCCGAGGACTGGCCGGTTCCGCCCGATGCGGCCGACATTTGGCCTCTTGAGACGTTGTCAAGGCCGACTCCCATGCTGTAGCCGATCCAGGCCATCATGCCGCTCCAGAGCAGCGGCAGGCCGATGAACATGGCCATCAGGACCAGGTTCAGGATCATCCGCTTGTAGCCCTGGGCTTCGCCGAGCGTTACCATCTCCTTGAGCTCCGCCCAGAACATGTTGCCCTGCATGCCCGGGTACATCGCCTGGATGATCCGCGCGTCCACCCACTGCGCGACGTACCACATCACCGCCCAGAACTTGACGGTGAAGATGGCCAAGCCGCCCAGCAGCATCACCTTCAGGTCGTAGCCGCTCAGCAGCACGATCAGCGGCAGAAACATGTACAGCCCCATCAGAATCATGGACTGGACCATGGGCAGCGCAGTGACCATGGGCACGAACTCGATGGTTGCGTCCAGCAACTTCTTGCCCACGCCGAACGTGCTGACCGCCGCTCCAATGCCGCGCACCATGCTGGTCATCGCGTCGTAGTCGTTGCCCATGATGCGCGAGGCATCGACGAACTGCGGGTTGGCCTTTTGCTGGGCCACCATCGCAACGGCATCCGCGGCCTTGTCGGCGCCGCTCCAGTTCATCGCAGCCGTCGCACCCGCGTGCATGCGCTGCCAGATCGAGGCGTGGTTGATCATGCCGTTGCGCACGCCGTTCGTGCCGTCCATCCACCACTCCAGGCAGGTCGGGCGACCCCACTCGGGATTGACGTAGTCGGCCTCGGGCGTGCCGGGCGTGCCACCGGCGATGTAGTCCGTGTCGCGCGCCATGTCCACGGCAAACCCGGGGACCGGGTTGTAGGAGCGCATCGACGCGTAGAAGCCTGCTTCCGTTCGGAACAGCTGGCTGCCGATCCAGTCGACGTCGGTCGGACCGTAGTCGTCACTCGCCAGGATGGCCAGGCCTGCCGCGCTGAGGGTCGAGCGATCCATCTGGAGGAAGCGGCTGCGCGCGGGGACGAAGCATTCGCTGTAGAAGCGCTGGATGCTGTGCAGAAGCTGCGGATTTTCGATCGTCGCGGTGCGCGCCATGTCCTCGACCATGCGAACCTCAGAGACGGCGTTGCTCAAGCCGCTGCGCACGCCGCTGCTGATCCCCGAGCTGATCGACATCACGGTGAACCACCAGGCCGGCACGTAGTGCAGACCGCCCGAAGTGCTCATGCTGCCGTCGATCCCGTCGCGCAGCGCGGTGTCGTAGCTCGATCCCGTGCCCGAGTTCATCGAGGCCGTCTCCGGCGTAGGGTTCTCCGACGAGGCAGGAGGCGTGTAGCGCAGGTCCACGCTGACCAGCGACGTGAACGGCGTCACGGCGAAGGACGTGATGTACACGAAGAGGGCGATCAGCAGCCGCGTCAGCGCGGCGCTGATGACCGATTCCACACCGCCGACCATGCCCGACTCCTTGGCGTCGCGCCAGACCTTGAACACGATCAGGCCGAAGGGCAGGGCGGTCAGGCCGGTCCCGGTCAGGATCTCGCCGATGATGTTGGCGAACGCCCAGCCGTACATCGTCGTGAAGATCTCGAGGTAGCTGTCCAGGCTCATGGCTGTGCGCTCCTCACCAGCCTTGGAACAGCGATCCGGCCAGCCGGAACATCTCGGCCGGCCCCATGGCCACCAGCAACAGGTAGGTGCCGAGCAGCGCAGCCGCCTTCCAGCGCGCGGCAATCACTTGGGCCACCTCGTGCTCCTGGATGACGGCCCTGCGCCGGCACCAGGCGACCACGGAAGGCCAGGCAGCAACGATGGCCACGCAGGCCAACGTCTGAACCGCCACGCTCGCCAGTTTCCAGCGCCGCACGCGCTCGACCACGCTCTCCAGCTGGGAGACTGGCTGCTGCATCAACGCGTACATCAAGGCCGTGCACGCCACGACCACCAACAGGGCAACGATGCCCCAAAGGAGCAACGCGGCAACACGGCGCCCCAGCGGGGACCGGGCGTGTGTCCGCTCCTGCTTCTGGGCGCCCATCCTCATGGCACCACCCGTCCATCGGTCAGCGGCTTCTTCTCCGCGGCCTTGCCATCCCGCACGCGCGTTCCCTGGCTGTCCCGGTAGAACTGGTCGCCCATGATGGCCAGAGCCGTGTCCGACGTCATCTCCTTGCGGATGCGGTACTCGAACATCAAGTCGTTCACGTACTGGGTCAGCTTGTCGATCTGCACCTGCACGTCCTCCTGCACCTTGCCCGCCTTCGTGGCCTCGGGCAGCGACAGCCCGGTGACGAGCACCGACCTGGCCACGAGCGCCTTGTCGACAACGCGGTGCATGGCCAGCTCGCTGGCCATGCGGCCCACCGCAATGGCCCGGCTGGGGGCCGGCAGCTCCCGCAGGGACTCCACCAGCTGCGGGCTGACGCCAAAGCCAGCGGTCCCGAGGTCCTTGACCTTGGCCATGTCCTCGGTACCGGCCACGAGGCCTTGAAGAATGGGGCTGATCGTCGTCAGCTCGGCCTCCAGCTTCGGGCCCAGGCCGGTGGCGGTGTCGGTGGTGGTTCCGGTCGGGCAGGATGCGTCCTGCGTGCACAGGTAGATCTGCTTGTCGCCCAGCACCGATGCGGTCCAGGTCGCCATGTCCTCGGGCGTGCCGAAGGCGCGCACCAGCCGCGAATCGCGGTACGCCGCATGGCTGGTGTAGCTGGTGCTCGGCGGCGTGTCCGTGGGCAGGTTCAGCGTCGCCAGGAAGCCCGCAACGGACAGGTCGCGGATCGGCCGGATGGGG
>CAJYRH010000517.1 GCA_913776795.1 uncultured Pseudorhodoferax sp.
TGGGCGGGGGCCTGCAGGGCAGGGACGCGGGCGTGCCCAACGCCGAGGCGGTGTACTTCGGGCGCGATGCGCGGATCCAGGCCGACGCGACGGTGGGTGGCGATGGCGGGCGCATCGTCCTGTGGAGTGACAAGGCCACGCGGGCGTTCGGCAGCCTGAGCGCGCGCGGTGGGGCGCAGGGCGGCGACGGCGGCTTCGTGGAGACATCGGGCGGCTGGCTGGACGCGCGGCCGCTGGGCGTGGACGTGGGCGCGCCGCGCGGCAAGGCCGGGCAGTGGCTGCTCGACCCCTACAACATCACCATCGTCAACGGCTCTTCCGGCGGCGGCTACGACGCCAACTTCACCGCCACCTCCGACGACGCGGTGATCGGTTCGGCCACCATCCTGGCGGCACTCGAACAAGGCACCAATGTCACGGTCTCGACCGGCGGCCCGGGCGGAACCCAGGCCGGGACCATCAGCATGGGCGGGGCCTCGATCATCACCAACAGCATCAATCCCGGTAGCCTGACGCTGATCGCCGATGCGGACATCGTGCTGTCGAGCGCCACCATCGACAGCTACGGGGGCGGCGTGATGCCCGTCACCATGCTGGCCGGACGCAGCGGCGTGGGCGCCATCTCCATTTCCAGCTCCACGGTCCGCACCGGCGGCGGCAACCTGGTGCTGGGCGGCTACGGCGCAGGCGCCACGCAGCTGGGCGCCTTCAACGACGCGGCCTCGGGTGGCGTGGACATCTTCTCGAGCACGCTCGACGCGGGTGCCGGCCGGCTGCAGGTCCGTGGCGTCAATGCCAGCTCCGCGGCCGGGGTGCAGTTGTCCTCCTTCTCGCAGCTCAGCGCACGCGACATCGAGCTGCGCGGCCAGAGCGCGCTCGGCGAGGGCGTCGGCATCAACAGCGGCACCCTGGTGGCGACGCACGGCATCACCGTGGACGGGACCGGCGAGGGCACGGGCGTCAGCATCAGCCGCGCCTTTCTCACGGTGGCGCCCCCGGTGGCCGATCCTTCGGCCGCGCTGACCGTCAACGGACGCAGCACGAGCGGTGCATCGGGCGTGGAGATCCAGTCGTTCACGTCGCAGAACAGCCAGCTGCGTGTGGAAAACGGAGCCTCGCTGACCGTGACCGCCGCCAACGACGCGCTGGCCCCCGACGGCCAGCCGACGCTCTCCCTGTTCAATGCCACGGACGGCTATGGCGGCCCCCTGCCGCCGCTGCTCTACAGCACCGGCACGGGCGGTCCGATCACCGTGCAGGCGGTCGGCACGGGCAGCGCGATCTCGGGCGAGGGCCACATCGCGCGCGCCGATGGCAGCACGCTGACCATGTCGGCCGACAGCTACATCTCGCTCGCCGACGCGCAGGCCGGCGCGGCGGGTCGCATCGATCTGCAGGCGCGGGAGATCGACCTGATCGCCTCCACCATCACTTCCAGCGCCACCGGCGATGCCATCGTGCTGCGTGGCCCGTCGACCAACGGAGCGACCGGCCTGGATGCGTTCTACAACGACGACGGCGACACCGGACCCAACCCCGGCGCGCTGTCGTCTGCGAATGGGCGCTGGATCGTCTGGGGCGCCGACATCGCGCAGACCGACTTCACCGATGGCGGCCTGGCCTACGCCTTCAAGCGCTACGGCGTCACCGGCCCGGGCAGCTGGGCCGCCGACAGCGGCAACGGCTTCGTCTTCAGCGCGGGCCAGACCGCCAACGTGAACCTGTTCGCGCTGGACAAGGTCTACAACGGCACCACGCAGGCCCAGCTCTCCGGTGCTTCGGCGACCGGCTATGGCGGCGATTTCGGCAACCTGCGCGCCGGCGCCACGGCAGCCTTCGACGACAAGAACGCAGGCACCGGCAAGACGGTGCGCCTGACCAGCGCCGACCCGTTCGCGATGTTCGACAGCAACGGCAGGCCGGTCTACGGCTACACCTTCAGCGGGACCGGCAGCGCCACGATCACGCCCGCGCGGCTGACGGCCACGCAGGCCGTGGCGCAGAGCAAGGTCTACGACGCGACGACACAGGCCAGCCTCAACGTGGGTGGCCTCTCGGGCCTCGTGGGCAGCGAGACGGTGCAGGTGCGCGGGCAGGGCACCTTCGCCGACAAGAACGTGGGCAGCGGCAAGCCCGTGGGCAATGTCCAGTTCACCCTGGCCGACGGCAGCAACGGCGGGCTGGCCAGCAACTACGTGTTCGACGCACCCGATGTGTCCTACGCGGCCGACATCACGCGCATGCTGTTGCAGATCAACGGCCTGACCGCGGCCAGCAAGGTGTACGACGCGACGACCGCCGCCACCCTCAGCGGCACGGCTTCCGTGGCGGCGCTGGCGGGCGACCAGGTGAACGTGACCGGCGTGGCCTCCGCGCAGTTCTCCGACAGGAACGTCGGCACCGCCAAGCCGGTGGCGCTGACGGGCCTGGGCCTCGCGGGGGCCGACGCCGGCAACTACCAGCTGAGCACCGCCAGCCTGCGCGCCGACATCAACCCCGCGCAGCTGGCCTACGTGGCCGACGCGGCCACGCGGCTCCTGGGCGTACCGTTGACCGGCTTCACGGGCACCGTCACGGGTTTCGTGGGCGGCGAAACGCAGGCCGATGCGACCACCGGCACCGCCGGTTTCTCCGGTCCGGCGGCCGTGACGCAGACCGGCCTGTACGCCATCCAGGGCAGCGGCCTTGCCGCGCAGAACTACGTGTTCGTGCAGGCGCCCGGCAATGCCACGGCCCTGCAGGTGCTGCCCGCGCGCATCGACGATGGCGGCGTCCGTGCCGACGTGTCGGTCCAGGCCGCGGTCCAGGCGCTGGACATCCCGACCTTGCCGCGCACGCAGGTCGTGGCCGGGCTGGCGGACATCAGCGTGGCGCGCAGCACCGCACCGCAGGCCATCGGGCCGGGCGCTGCTTCGTCCGGCTCGGCAGCCGATTTCGGCAGCGTGCGCGTGGGCAGCCTGTCGCCGGGCGACCTGCAGGCCCTGCTGGACGGACGCGACCGTTACAAGAAGACCGTGTTTGCCGAATCCATCGCCAAGCTGGAGCAGGATCCGTCGCTGGCCGACATGCAGCCCTGCGCGAGCATGGAGCAGGCGGCGGCCGGCAATTGCGTGGTGACGGCGCAGTTGCGTGCGCAGGTCCAGGCCGCCCCTGCCCCTGCCCCTGCTGCGGCGGTGGCGGCCGGGCCTTCGGCGCCCGCTGCGCCTGCGGCTCCCGCCGCGCCGGCAGTGTCCGCAGCGCCGGCCCCGGCTGCCGCGGCCGCGGCCGTGCCGGCGCCGGCCCCGGCAGCGCCGCTCCAGGCGCTGGCCGGCCGGCGCCGTGTGCAGGCGGCATCGCTGCCGCAGATCGAACGCAAGGTGGCGCTGGTGATCGGCGTGAACCGCTACGACGACGCCAGCATCCCGCAGCTCGGCAATGCGGTCGGCGACGCCCAGGCCCTGGGCAGGCTGTTCGAAAGCAAGCTGGGCTACGAGACGGTGGTGCTGGAGAACAGCAGCAAGGCCTCGGTCGTGGCCGCGCTGAACCGGCTGGCGCTGGAACTGGGTCCGCGCGACTCGGCGCTGATCTACTACGCGGGGCACGGCGAACTCATCGAGGCCACCGGCCAGGGGTATTGGCAGCTGCGCGACAGCGATGCCAAGAAGCCCGAGACCTGGCTGTCCAACGCCGACATCGCACGGCTGATGCAGCAGATCGGCGCCTCGCAGGTGGCATTGATCTCGGACAGCTGCTACTCCGGCGCGCTGGCCGACGGCGAACGCATCCGGGCCACGCCGGGGCAGCCCGATGCCGCCGCGCTGCTGAACCAGAAGGCCGTGGTCGCCATGTCTTCGGGCGGCAACGAACCGGTGTTCGACGCCGGCAAGGGCGGGCATTCGCCTTTCGCCTGGAACCTGCTCAATTCGCTGGGCCAGGTGAACAACTGGCAGCCGGGGGGCAACGTGTTCGAGCGGGTGCGCTTCGCGGTGGCACGCGAGTTGCCCCAGCGTCCGCGCTACGGCGCGGGCAGCGGTCACCAGCGCGGCGCCGACTACCTGTTCGAGCAGCGGCAACTGGAGCAGGGCAACTGAGTTCGCCCCACGCTGCGATGCCACGGACCAAGCACGCCCGGACGACGCAGGGGGAACTGCAGCACGCAGCGTCCCTGCGCCTGCTGCGCCCGCACCGTCTTGCGCTGGCGCTGACGGCCGGCTCGTTGCTGACGCTGCCGCAGGCGGGCGCGCAGGTGCTGCCCACGGGCCCGGTGGTGGCAGCCGGGCAGGCGCAGATCGCGGTCAACGGCGCCAGCATG
>CAJYRH010000518.1 GCA_913776795.1 uncultured Pseudorhodoferax sp.
CAACTACGACCTTGCGCCCTATGCCGAGGACATGTTGCGCCTGATGGCCGGCCGCAAGCTGCCCGGCTCGGTGGTGCCGGAAATGACCTCCAGCATGATCGAGATCTCGACCGACGTGTGCCACAGCGCCGGCCAGGCACTGGACGAGCTCACGCAGCTGCGCGATGCGCTCGTGGCCAGCGCCGACAAGCTCAACATCGCCGTCCTGGGCGGCGGCACGCACGCCTTCCAGCAGTGGCACCAGCAGCGCATCTACGACAAGCCGCGCTTTCGCGAACTGTCGGCCCTGTACGGCTACCTGTCCAAGCAGTTCACGATCTTCGGCCAGCACGTGCACATCGGCTGCCCGGACGCAGACACCGCGCTCGTGACACTGCACCAGATGTCGCGCTACATCCCGCACTGCATCGCGCTGTCGGCCTCCTCGCCCTACGTGCAGGGGCAGGACACGGCCTTCGACTCGGCACGGCTGAACTCGGTGTTCGCGTTCCCGTTGTCGGGCCGCGCGCCGTTCGCACTGACCTGGGACGCCTTCGAGGATTACTTCGCCAAGATGACGCGCACCGGGGTGGTCAGGAGCATGAAGGACTTCTACTGGGACATCCGTCCCAAGCCCGAGTACGGAACCATCGAGATCCGCGTGTTCGACACGCCCCTCACGGTGCAGCGCGCCGCCGCGCTGGCAGCGTACGTGCAGAGCCTGGCCGCCTGGTGCATGCACGACAAGCCCTTTGTGCCGACGGACGACGACTACCTGGTCTATACCTACAACCGCTTCCAGGCCTGCCGCTTCGGGCTGGAGGCGGTGTACGTGGACCCGGCCACGGGCGAGCACATGGCACTGCGCGAGCACATCCTGGCCACCATGGAGCGCATCGCGCCGCACGCGCGCGAACTCGGTGCCGAGAACGGCCTGGCGCTGCTGCGCGCCGACGTGCAGGCCAGCCGCAACGATGCACGCTGGCTGCGCGAGCGGCAGGGCGAAGAGCGTTTGCTGGCCGAGGTCGTCCGGCAGGCTGCCGAGCAGTTCCGCAAGGCTTGAGATGCCCACACTTGCACGCCGATCGCATGGCGCATCGTCGCGCCCGCGGGTGACATACCCGCGCCTGCGGGCGGCCGGGCGGCACTGATGGGCGAGTTCGACCTCATCGCGCGCTTCTTCAAGCGCCCCGTGCAGCGCGCCGTGCTGGGCGTGGGCGACGACTGCGCGCTGCTGCAGCCCGGGGCCGGCATGCAGCTGGCCGTTTCCAGCGACATGCTGGTGGAGGGCCGGCACTTCCTGTCTACCGTGGACCCGCGCGCGCTGGGGCACAAGGCACTGGCCGTGAACCTGTCGGACCTGGCGGCCTGCGGCGCCAGGCCGCTGGCCTTCACGCTGGCGCTGGCGCTGCCTTCGGCCGACGCGGCCTGGCTGGGCCCGTTCTCGGAAGGACTGCTCGCGCTAGCCGATGCGCACGGCTGCGAACTCGTCGGCGGCGACACCACGCGCGGCCCGCTCAACATCTGCATCACGGTGTTCGGCGAGGTGCCGCGCGGCCAGGCCCTGCTGCGCTCGGGCGCGCAGGTCGGCGACGACATCTACGTGAGCGGCACGGTCGGCGACGCGCGGCTCGCGCTCGAGGTGTTCCGCGGCACCCTGTCCATGCCCCAGGAGGTGTTCACGCAGGCGCGTGAGCGCATGGAACGACCCACGCCGCGTGTGGGGCTGGGCCTGGCGCTGCGCGGCGTGGCCACGGCGGCCGTGGATGTCAGCGACGGCCTGCTCGGCGACCTGGGCCACGTGCTTGAAGCCTCGGGCCTGGGCGCGCGCATCGAGGCGCCGGCTGCGCTGGGCCTGATGGCCTGCAGCGGCGCGCCGCTCACGCAGGCCCAGCGGCTGGAGTTCGCGCTGGCCGGGGGCGACGACTACGAGCTCGTCTTCACCGCGCCCCCTTCGGCGCGCGGCCAGGTCAAGGGCGCGGTCGCCCAGGCGCAGGTGCAGGTCACGCGCATCGGCAGCACCACGGCCGCACCCGGCCTGCAGGTGGTCGATGCCCAGGGCCTTGCGCTGGCGCAGCGCTTCGGCTCCTTCGACCACTTCGGTTGACGCCATGCAGCGCCGCCTGCTGCTCCTGGCCCTGCCGGCAGGTGCGGTCGCATGCACCAGTCCGCCGCAGACGCGCGGCAGCGCACGCGGCGAGCCAGCGTCGGTCGGCGAGGCCGTGCAGTCGGACACCAACCGCATGGCCACGCTGGCCATGCGCGACAACCTCGCCAGTCTCATGCTGCTCGCCGACAAGCTCTACCGGCGCAACCCGGCCGAATGGCGCCGCGCAGGGCAGCCCAGCCGCGACGCTGCGCTCGACCAGCTGGCCGCGGCACTGCGCATGGCGCACGCCCCGGCCTCGCTGCAAGGCCGGCGTGACATCGCTGCCATGGCGCTGTCCCTGCAGCCCGAATTCGTGGGCGACCGCGTCGCCGCTTTCGTGTATGCCACAGCCGACATGCTGATCACGGCCCACGGCGGCAAGACCAGCTTCAACCTGCTCGACAGCCTGGAACCGCAGCTGCTGCACAACGCAGCGCGCAACGTCGAAGCAGCCGCCTGGCTGCTGGCCACGCGCCGCCATGCATCGGGCCAACCCCTGCTGCTGGCCGACGAGATCAACGCCACGGAACGCAACCTGAGTTTCGAGCGCGAGTTCGGCAAGATCGTCGGCCGGCTCGACCTGCTGGCCGCCTACCTGACCGAGAAGCTGCGGCGCGCGGCCATCGGCTACGTGCAGGGGCTCCTGGGCGGGCAGTTCTTCCAGTTCCTGCCAGTGCGCTGACCCCGTTGCGCGCAGTGCGCAGGCGCGCACCCCCGGGCGGACGGCGCCGCCAGCGGTCCGCCGTTCCCGTTGAGCGGCGGCCGCTGGCATGGCTGGCTGCGGTCCTGCGGAACAGAAACGTTGTGCGGGACGCCGCTGCTGGCGAACAGCACGTTGCGCGATGGCGCAGCAACACCATGACGGACGGTGGGCGACAATCCCACCCCATGTTTGCCCCGCTCCAGAACGACACCTTCCTGCGCGCCTGCCTGCGCCAGCCCACCGACCACACGCCGATCTGGCTGATGCGCCAGGCTGGCCGCTACCTGCCCGAGTACCGCGCCACGCGCGCCAAGGCCGGCAGCTTCATGGGGCTGGCCACCAACCCCGGCTACGCGACCGAGGTCACGCTGCAGCCGTTGGAACGCTATCCGCTGGATGCCGCCATCCTGTTCAGCGACATCCTGACCGTGCCGGACGCCATGGGCCTGGGCCTGTCCTTCGCGCTCGGCGAGGGCCCGCGGTTTGCCACGCCGGTGCGCGACGAGGCCGCTGTGGCCAGGCTCGCAGTGCCCGACATGGACAAGCTGCGCTATGTGTTCGACGCCGTCACGTCGATCCGCCGCGCATTGAACGGCCGCGTGCCGCTGATCGGCTTCTCGGGCAGTCCCTGGACGCTGGCCTGCTACATGGTGGAGGGCCAGGGGTCGGACGACTACCGCCTGGTCAAGAGCATGCTGTACGGACGGCCCGACCTCATGCACCGCATGCTGCAGGTCAACGCCGATGCCGTGGCAGCCTACCTGAACGCCCAGATTGAGGCCGGCGCCCAGGCCGTCATGCTGTTCGACAGCTGGGGCGGGGTGCTGGCCGACGGCGCGTTCCAGCAGTTCAGCCTGGCCTACACGCAGCAGGTGCTGGGCCGGCTCAAGACCGAGCATGCCGGCCAGCGCATCCCGCGCATCGTCTTCACCAAGGGCGGCGGCATCTGGCTGGACCAGATGGCCGACCTGGACTGCGAAGTGCTCGGCCTGGACTGGACCGTGAACCTGGGACAGGCACGCGCACGCGTGGGCGACCGCAAGGCCCTGCAGGGCAACCTGGACCCCAACGTGCTGTTCGCGCCGCCGCAGGCCATCGAGCAGGAAGTCCAGCGCGTGTTGGACAGCTTCGGCGCTCCGCACCAGGGTGCAGGCGAGGGTCCTTCGCAGATCTTCAACCTCGGCCACGGCATCAGCCAGCACACGCCACCGGATCATGTGGCGGTGCTCGTGGACGCAGTGCACCGCCATTCCCGCGCTTTGCGCCGGTGAGAAAGGGGCGCATCCAGGCGCCCTGCATACACGTCAGTCGGCGTGAACTGCGTCGTCCCGGTTTACTTATGCACAAATTCGGGGATGCGGGCCGGCATGGATGGAGCAGGGAGGCACGCCGCGCTACAGAACAAATAGTGCTTGCAACCCATTGATTCATAAGAGGTTGCAGTTTTGCCCCATTTCTAGGCAGGGAACTGGGAAGCCTTGATTTGCAAGGCTTTGCGCGCGGCGCCTGCAGCCTATCAACAAAGTTATCCACAGATCTTCTGGATGACTTTCAAATGACAGCCGAATCAACAACTTAAGGGCATAACTTTGAGTTCACTTCAAGGAACCGCCCCAGTGACCTCCTAGCATGCTTTTCACCGTTTCCGTGCTCGTGCAGTTGCCAGCGCACAGCCCGCTGGCTGGCCCGCTGAGCTACAGCAGCCCCGAGCCGCTGCCGCCCGGGACGCTGGTACGGGTGCCGCTGGGCAGGCGCGAGACCCTGGGGGTGGTCTGGGAAGCGCCTGCTCCCCACGGCGACGCCGCGTTGCGACCCGTCGCCAGCGTGCTCGAAGGCATCGCACCGCTCAATACGGCCTGGCGCCAGCTGGTCGGGTTCGCGGCCGGCTACTACCAGCGTGCGTTGGGCGAGGTGGCCCTGGCGGCGCTACCGCCGCAGCTGCGCGAGCTCGACGCGGCCCAGTGGCAGCGTCGGCTGGCGCGCAGGAGCAAGGAGCCGCCCACCGCCCCGGCCGAAGCCCCGGCACCACCGCCCACGGCCGAGCAGGCCCAGGCCCTGGGGCAGATCCAGGCGGCTGAGGGCGCCTTCCTGCTGTTCGGCAGCACCGGCAGCGGCAAGACCGAGGTCTACCTGCGCGCCGTGCAGGACGCGCTGGCCGCGGACCCACGGGCCCAGGCCCTGGTCATGGTGCCCGAGATCAATCTCACGCCGCAGCTGCAGGCGCGCTTCGTCGCGCGCTTCGCGCCGCTGTTCGGCCGCGCTGCCCTGGTGTCCCTGCACAGCGGCATGACGCCGGCCCAGCGCCTGTCTGCCTGGCTGGCCGCACACACCGGCGCCGCGCGCATCGTGCTGGGCACCCGCATGGCGGTGTTCGCCTCCATGCCCGGCCTGCGCCTGGTGGTGGTCGACGAGGAACACGACCCGAGCTACAAGCAGCAGGAGGGCGCACGTTACTCGGCGCGCGACCTGGCCATCTACCGTGGCCAGCTCGAAGGGCGCCACAGCGGCCAGCCGTGCCGGGTGCTGCTGGGTTCGGCCACGCCCTCGCTGGAGAGCTGGCACCACAGCCGGCCAGCCGCCGAAGGCGGCAAGTATTTGCGGCTGGCCATGCCCAGCCGCGTCGGCGCCGGCCAGCTGCCCGCCGTGCGGCTGGTGGACATGGGCCAGCAGCCACGCAACACCCAGCTCGCACCGCAGCTGCTGGCCGCCATCGGCGAGCGCATCGCGCGCGGCGAGCAGGCCATGCTGCTGCTGAACCGGCGCGGCTATGCGCCCGTGCTGGCCTGCGCCAGCTGCGACTGGAAGAGCCTGTGCCCGCACTGCAGCGCCTACCGCGTGTTCCACAAGATCGACCGCTCGCTGCGCTGCCACCACTGTGGCTTTGCCGAGCGCGTGCCACGCGCCTGTCCCGAATGCGGCGATGTCGACCTGGCACCCGTGGGCCGCGGCACGGAGCGGCTGGAGGAGCACCTGGGCCATCTGTTCGAAGGCATCGAACGCCCCGGCGTGGACGGAGAGGACCGGCGCGTGCGCGTGCTGCGCATCGATGCCGACAGCACACGGCACAAGGGCGCGCTGGAGGAGCAGCTCGCCCAGGTGCATGCCGGCGCGGTGGACGTGCTCGTCGGCACGCAGATGATCGCCAAGGGCCATGACTTTCGCCGCATCACGCTGGTGGCGGCGGTGAACCCGGACGGTGCCTTGTTTTCCAGCGATTTCAGGGCGCCGGAGCGGCTGTTCGCATTGCTCATGCAGGCCGCCGGACGGGCGGGGCGGGATGCAGCGCGGGGCAGAGCCAGCGAGATGTGGATCCAGACTGCCCATCCGCAGCATGCGCTCTTCGCCGCGCTGCGGCGGCACGACTATCCGGCGTTTGCGGCGGACCAGCTGGCAGAGCGCCTGCAGGCCGCCATGCCACCGTTCAGCTTCCAGGCCCTGGTGCGGGCCGATGCACGCACGCAGCAGGCGGCCCAGGCTTTCCTGACCCAGGCCAGCGCGGCCGCCTCGGCCTTGCCGGGCGCCGCGCAGGTGGTGCTGTACCCGGCGGTGCCCGCGGCCATCCAGCGCGTGGCCAACGTCGAGCGGGCGCAGATGCTGGTGGAGAGTGCGTCGCGCCGGGCCCTGCAGCAGTTCCTCGCCGCCTGGCAGGATGTGTTGCATGCCACGCGACGCGCCGAAGGCATCGAGGGCGTGCTGCGCTGGGCCATCGATGTGGATCCGCTGATGGTCTGACGCCTCACAGGACGGCCTGGCCGATCAGGTCGCGCGCGAAGCGGTTGCGGTTGGCGTCGAACCAGTCCGGGGTGTAGCGCGCAGCGATGGCGCGCGCGGCCTCGCCCAGCGCTGGCGCATGCAGGAGACGCCGCAGCGCTTCGCGCGCAGTGCATTCGGCCGGGTTCCACAAGGCCGCGGCACCGCAGGCGGCCACGCGCTGCGCGACCTTGAGCTTTTCGAAGTCCGCCGGCAGGATCAGTTGCGGCTTGCCGGCCAACAGGGCATGGCAGACCAGTGCGCTGGAGCCCTGGTTGATGACGGCGTCCGCGTCGGCCAGCACGCGTCCCAGGTGCAGGGGCTGGCGCAGCACGCGCACGGACGTGTTGCGGTAGCGCGCAAGCACCTCGTCCGGCGCATCGCGCCAGACGCACAGGGTGACGGCGTCGGACAACTGCAGTTCGTCCAGCAGACTGGTGGCACCAGGGCCACCGCGCATGTGCGCGAACACGCGGCGGCGCTGCCAGCTCTCGGGCCAGGGCACATCGACGGTGTCGCGGTGCGAGGCCAGCGGGCCCACCCACAGACCCTGTTCGCGCGGCCCGTAGGGATCGGTCTCGGCAATGCACTCGAACACGCGCCGTGGGTGGCGCAGGATCTTCTCCAGCGAGCTGCCGCGCGGGCCGTCGAAGCGCCGCCCCACCGTGGCGATGGTCTCCGACACGCGGGCCGCGCGTTCGGCGGTACGACGCCCAAGCGGGGAGTCCGCGCGCACTCCTGCATAGGGCGGACAGTCGGGCGGCGGCGCGTCGAAGCCGTTGGTGAGCTGAAAGGCGGGCAAGGCGAGCAACTGGCTGGTGAGCTGGGCGGCCGGTGCATAGTCCAGCACCACGCATTCGGGTGCGAGCGCGTCGATGATGTCGGCCCAGGCATCGACAGCCGCCAGCAGTCGGTTGGCATCGTCGAAGCCGGTGGCCGTGAGCACGTCGGCGAACGAATCGGCACGGAATTCCGGCCCGAAGGTCTGCTGCTCCAGAACTGGGGCCACCTGCCGCCGGTGGGCCAGGGCCATCAGCGCCGGCGCATCGCGCTGGCTGCGCGGGACGACCCAGACGGGCTCGCCGCCCTGCTGCTCCACCATGCGCGCCACCGCCAGCAGGCGCGAGAGCCGCCCGAAGTTGCGGCCGTGCTCCCAGGCCAGCAGCACCCGTGGGCGGCGTCGCTGGACGATCCAGGCCGGTGCCGGGTCGACGACCCCGTGGCCGGCCCTCGATTCCATGCATGAAGTTTTCGTTTCCATGGTGCATCCAATTCAGTTTCATGTTGTTACACATGATCGAATGTATGCAACAGGCATTGCAGCTGCAAGCTGCACGGCGAGGCAGACGGCGTGTTCGTGAAGAGCTACCGCTCCGGCAGCCCAGCCAGCTACATCACCCGAGGGAGCGCAACCAGTCCAGGCCTGCGCTCGTGCCGGCAGCAGGCCGGTATTCGCAGCCGACCCAGCCGCCATAGCCCAGCGCATCCAGCACCTGGAACAGGTGGGGATGGTTGATTTCCCCAGTGTCGGGTTCATGGCGCGCCGGCACGCCGGCGATCTGGATGTGCCCCACGCGACCGGTCGGCAGGTAGTGCCGCAGCTTGGTTTCCAGGTCGCCCTCGACGATCTGGCAGTGGTACAGGTCCATCTGCACCGCCAGGCCGGCGCCGCCCACGGCCTGCACGATGCCGTGCGCCTGGTCCTGGCGCTGCAGGAAGTAGCCGGGTATGTCGCGCCCGTTGATGGGCTCGATCAACACGGTGCGCCCGGCCGCATGCGCCTGGCCTGCGGCCCAGGCGAGGTTGCTGCAGTAGGTATCGTGCAGCTGCGCGCGATCGGCACCTGCAGGGGCCAGACCGGCCATCACATGCAGACGCGGGCATTGCAGCGCTTCGGCGTAGTCGAGCGCGCGTGCAAAGCCGGTGCGGAACTCCGCTTCGCGCCCGGGCAGTGCGGCGATGCCGCGCTCACCGGTCTCGAAGTCGCCCGGCGGCGCATTGAACAGCACCTGCGACAGTCCGGCCTCCTGCAGCCGGACGGCCAGTTCGTCTGCGGCGAAAGCGTAGGGGAAAAGGAACTCGACGCCCTTGAAACCGTCCTGCGCCGCCGCCGCGAAGCGGTCCAGGAAATCGTGCTCGTTGTACATCATGCTGAGGTTGGCGGCGAAGCGGGGCATGGGGTCTCCGGTAGGAATGGTGGCGCGCACTTGTACCACCGCCGGCATGCAGCGTTGGCTTAACAGCAGGGAAGGCGCGCCGCATAATGCCCCCCCGGGACGGACCGCTTCGACGGCCACGCCGCTGGCTGCGACGACGGTACCGCTCCACCGCCGCAATGCAAGAACAGCGCACCGCCTCCATCCTCTTCGGACCCTTCGCGGGCCAACCCAGCCGTCGGCTGCAGCCGCGCAACGCGCTGCGGTGGGTGGTCACCATCCGGATCGCCGGCGGCAGCGAGCGGCAAGGCGTGACGGTGGATCTCAGCGCCGAGGGCCTGTCGCTGTCCACCGACCGTCCCATCACGCCAGGCTCGCGCTGCACCCTGCTGCTGCAGCCCGCGGCCGACGAGGAGGTCCTCGTGCTCGAAGTGAAGTCGGTGTATTCGTCCTATACGGCGCCCGGCGACTTCCGCATCGGCATGGCCTTCCTGCCGCAGGATGCCGAAGGGCGCGACCGCCTGCGCGCCATGGCCGCGGCCCGCGGCTGATCAGGG
>CAJYRH010000519.1 GCA_913776795.1 uncultured Pseudorhodoferax sp.
CCGAGACCCGGCGCCTGCGGCTGGTGCAGGGCTTCGCGCGCGGCGGGCCGCAGCAGAGCGAGGGTGCCCGCCGGCTGCTGGCGGCGGCGCAGCAGGGCGCGCGCGTCGACAAGCGCCTGTGGACCGCGATCGCGCAGGAAACCGGCGCGCGTTCGAACAGCACGGCGCTGGTCGGCACGCCCGAGCAGGTGGCCGATGCCCTGATGGACTACGTCGACCTCGGCGTCACCACCTTCCTGATCCGCGGCTTCGATCCGCTCGAGGACGCGATCGACTACGGCCGCGCCCTGATCCCCTTGACGCGTGCGAGGGCGGCGCAGCGTGCCGCCGCGGCCCGTGCCGCGGCCTGACGTCCCACGGAGCCACCATGCAACGCCATCTCCTGCAACGCATCGCCGCCGTCCTGGCCGGCGCCCTGTCCCTGCTGGCCGCACCCGTCGCGCAGGCCGAGACCTGGCCCACCAAGCCGCTCCGGCTGGTCGTGCCGTTCCCGCCCGGCGGCGCGGCCGACCAGATCGGGCGCTACTACGCCGAGCAGCTGTCGCAGTCGCTGGGCCAGGCCGTGGTGGTCGACAACAAGCCCGGCGCCGGCACCGCGATCGCGGCCGAGTTCGTGGCGCGCGCGGCACCCGACGGCTACGCGCTGTCGCTGGCCACCAGCGGCCAGCTGACCATCCTGCCGCACCTGCAGGCGGGCGCGCTGCGCTTCGATCCGCTCCAGGACTTCGCGCCGGTCTCGCTGGTGGCTTCGGTGCCCAATGTGGTCGCCGTCAACGCCAACCTGAAGGTCGACAGCGTGGCCGCGCTCGTGGCCGCGGCCAAGGCCCGGCCGGGCAAGGTCAGCTACTCCTCGTGCGGCAGCGGCACGCTGTGCCACCTGAGTGGCGAGCTGTTCCAGAGCCTGACCGGCACCCAGCTGCTGCACGTGCCCTACAAGGGCAGCGCCCCCGCGATTGCCGCGCTGCTGGGCGGCGAGGTCGATGTGGCGGTGGACACGCTGACCATCCTGGCGCCGCAGATCAAGGCCGGCAAACTCAAGGGCCTGGTGCTCACGGCCGCGCAGCGCTCGCCGCTGCTGCCCGACGTGCCCAGCGCAGCCGAGGCCGGCCTGCCGGCGTATGCGGCAGCAGGCTGGTTCGGCATCGTGCTGCCGGCCGGCGCGCCGGCGCCCGTGGTCGAGCGGCTGCGGCGCGAGATCCATGCCATCGCCCAGTCGCCCAAGGCCCGGCAGGACCTGGAGCAGCGCGGCATCACGGCCGAGCACAACGCGCCTGCCGCGTTCGCGGAACTCGTCCGCGCCGACCACGCGCGCTGGGGCCGCATCATCAAGGACGCCAACGTGCGTCCCGAATGACGCGGACCGTGGGCCGCCCGCGGTGAGGGCCACCAGCGCACCGGCCCGGGCGGCGGCGGGATCCGCCTAGCACACCCGCTGCGCGTATCGATATGCGAAAGCGTGCTTTCGCCGGCGCTGGTGCGCCCGGACACTGCACATCCTGACCGGGTGCAGCGCGTGCCCGGCTTCCATCCAGAACTCCGAAAGCACCCATGCTCCGCAAACTCCTGGTCGCCGCGCTGCTGACCTCCGGCCTGTTGCAGGCCTCCCTCGTGCAGGCCGAGACCGTGCGCTGGTCGCGCAGTGCCGACCCGGCCACGCTGGACCCGCATGCCGTCAACACCGGCACCAACTTCAACCTGCTGCACCAGATCTACGAGCCGCTCATCATCCGCACGCCGGACGGCAAGCTGCAGGGCGCCATCGCGCAGTCCTGGTCGCTCACCAAGGACCCGAGCGTCTGGGAGTTCAAGCTGCGCCCGGGCGTCAAGTTCCACGACGGATCGCTGCTGACGGCCGACGACGTGGTGTTCTCGCTCAAGCGCGCCCAGGCGCCGACCTCGCAGCTCAAATCGCTGCTGTCCTCGGTAGAGAGCATCACCAAGGTCGACCCGCTGACCGTGCGCGTCAAGACCAAGGGCCCGAACCTGATCTTCCCGAACAACCTGACCAACCTGTTCATCCTGAGCGAGGCCTGGGCCAAGGCCAACAACGCCGAGGCCTCGCAGGACGTGGCCAGCAAGACCGAGAACTTCGCCACGCGCAACACCAACGGCACCGGTCCCTACACGCTGGCTTCGCGCGAGGTGGACACGCGCACCGTGCTCAAGCAGTTCCCGCAGTACTGGGGCCGCGGCCAGTTCCCGCTGGAGGTGACGGAGCTGGTCTACCTGCCGATCAAGTCGCCGGCCGCGCGCGTGGCCGCGCTGCTGTCGGGCGAGGTCGATTTCGTGCAGGACCTGCCCGCGCAGGACGTGGGCCGACTCAAGGCCGACAACCGCCTGCGCGTGACCGAGGGGCCCGAGAACCGCTCGATCTTCCTGGGCCTGAACGTGGGCGCCAAGGAACTCAAGTACAGCGACGTGAAGGGCAGGAACCCGCTGGCCGAACCCAAGGTGCGCGAGGCCATCGCGCTGGCGATCGACCGCGACGCGATCAAGACCGCCGTGATGCGCGGCCTGTCCAACCCCTCGGGCATCATCGCGCCGCCCTTCGTCAACGGCTACGAGAAGGCCTTCGCGGCCTACCCCAAGGCCAACGTGGCCCAGGCCAAGAAGCTGCTGGCCGAGGCCGGCTACCCGAACGGCTTCGCGATCACGCTGCACAGCCCGAACGACCGCTACGTGAACGACGAGGCCATCAGCACCGCCGTGTCAGGCTTCCTGGGCCGCATCGGCATCAAGACCACGGTGGCGGCGCGCCCGATCGCGCTGCACAGCACGGCCATCAACCAGGCCGACACCGACTTCTACCTGTTCGGCTGGGGCGTGCCGACCTACGACTCGGCCTACATCTTCGACTACCTCGTGCACACGCGCGGCAAGGACGGCCGCGGCCCCACCAACGCCACCGGCTACAGCAATGCCGAGGTTGACGCGCAGATCGCCTCGCTGGCCTCCGAGGCCGACAAGGCCAGGCGCGACGCCACCATCAAGAGCATCTGGCAGACCGTGCAGAAGGAGCGCTTCTACATCGCGCTGCACGACCAGGTGCTCAACTACGCCTCCACTCCCCGGCTCAACATCCCGGTGAGCCCGGAGAACACCACGTTCTTCAAGTTGGTCAAGGTCAGCAAGGCCGCGAACTGATCCCATGGCAGAGCATCTGCTGCGCCGGCTCGGCCAGTCCGTGCTGGTGCTGCTGGCGGTCTCGTTCATCGCGTTCGCGGTGTTCCGCCACATCGGCGACCCGACCATCAGCCTGCTGGGCGAGGACGCGACGGTCGAAGAGCGCCAGGCGCTGACCGCTGAGCTCGGCTTCGACGGCCCGGTCTACCGGCAGTACCTGGCCTACGTGGGCCGCGCGCTGCAGGGCGACCTGGGCGTGTCGTACCGGCTCAAGCGGCCGGTGGTCGAACTGATCGCCGAGCGGCTGCCGGCCACGCTGGAACTGGCGCTGGTGGCCTCGCTGTTCGCCGTGGGCGGCGGCGTGGTGCTGGGCGTGTACACCGCCGTGCGGCGCGAGGGCTGGTTCAGCAAGGCCATCATGACGGTGTCGCTCGTGGGCGTCTCGCTGCCGACCTTTCTGATCGGCATCGGACTGATCTACCTGTTCGCGGTCGAGCTGCGCTGGCTGCCCTCGTTCGGCCGCGGCGGACTCACGCCGGTGGGCGACTGGCAGACCGGGCTGCTGTCGGCCGCGGGCTGGGCCTCGCTCGTGATGCCGGCCTTCACGCTGGGCTTCTACAAGCTCACGCTGATCATGCGGCTTGTGCGCGCCGAGATGCTGGAGGTGCTGCGCGCCGACTACATCCGCTTCGGCCGCGCGCGCGGCCTGCGCGAGCGCGACCTGCTGTTCGGCCACGCGCTGCGCAACACGCTGATCCCGGTGATCACCATCACGGGCCTGCAGATCGGTTCGCTGATCGCGTTCGCCATCGTGACCGAGACGGTGTTCCAGTGGCCCGGCGTGGGCCTGCTGTTCATCTCCTCGATCCAGGGCGTGGACGTGCCCGTGGTTGCGGCCTACCTGCTGCTGATCGCGCTGCTGTATGTGGTCATCAACCTGGTGGTGGACCTTCTCTACCTGCTGGTCGATCCGCGCCTGCGGAACTCCTGACATGACGACTCTCTCGACCACCCCGCGCCGCCGCTGGCGCAACGCGGATTCGCCCGTGCTGCGCAGCTTCGCGCGTTCGCGGCTGGTGCAGCTGGCCGTCTGCGTGCTGGGGCTGCTGGCGCTGGCCGCGCTGTTCGCGCCCTGGCTCGTGCAGGCCGACCCGTTCGACCCCGCCAACGTGGAACTGCTGGACGCCTTTACGCGGCCGGGCGGGGAGGGCGCATCCGGCGTGTTCTACCCGCTGGGCGCCGACGACCAGGGCCGCGACCTGCTGGCCACCATGCTCTACGGCCTGCGCATGTCGCTGCTGGTGGGCGTGGCGGCCGTCGGCCTGTCCTTGCTGATCGGCGTGCCGTTGGGCCTGGCGGCCGGCTATGCGGGCGGCTGGTTC
>CAJYRH010000520.1 GCA_913776795.1 uncultured Pseudorhodoferax sp.
TGCTTGTATCCTGCGCCCCACCGGCCGCCATGCGATCTGCTTGCACGCCCGGATTGTCTGCCGGGCGCCGGCCCGGCGCCAATGAGCCCCCCCGATCACCCCATGAAACTCGCCCCCTACAAGGACGGCTCGCGCGACGGCCAACTCGTCGTCGTCTCGCGCGACCTGGCCAGTGCGCACTACGCCACCCACGCCGCCCACCGTTTGCAACAGGCGCTGGACGACTGGAACTTCATTGCGCCGCAGCTGCAGGACCTCTCCGATGCGCTGAACGCCGACCGCGCCCGCCACGCCTTCCCGTTCGATCCGCGCCAGTGCATGGCGCCGCTGCCGCGCGCCAGCCACTGGGCGCTGGCCCAGGCCTGGGAACACGGGCTGGAGCCCGCCGAGACCGCCGATCCGCAGTTCCGCCTGGCCGCCGGCGACAGCCTGTGCGGTCCCAGCGATGCGCTGGTGCTGGCGTCCGAACAGCTGGAGATGGACTTCGGGGCCGGCCTGGCCGTCGTCACCGGCGACCTGCCGGCGCGGGCCAGCCCGGCGCAGGCGCTCGACGGTGTGCGCCTGTTGCTGCTTGCCAATGCCGCGCACCTGCACGCGCAGGGCCTGTCGGCCGTGCAACGCCAGCCGGTCACCGCATTCGGCCCGGTCGCCGTGACACCCGATGAACTCGGCGACGCCTGGACGCAGGGCCGCGCGGGGCTGGCCCTGCAGACCAGCTGGAACGGCCGGCGCGTGGGCATTGCCGACGCGGACGAAGACATGCGCTGGAACTTCGGCGAGCTCATCGCCCACCTGTGTGCCACGCGCGGCCTGCGCGCAGGCAGCATCGTCGGCGCCGGCACCGTGCGCCAGCGCGGCGTGGACAACGGCAAGCGGCGCGACTGGCCCAAGGGCTACCACGCCATCGCCGACAAGCGCGCTTTCGAGCAGGCGCAGGACGGCGAGGCCCGCACCGCCTTCCTGCGCCTGGGCGACACGGTACGCATCGAGATGAAGGACGGCGGCGGGGCAAGCCTGTTCGGGGCCATCGAGCAGGAGGTGGTCGCGCCCGACGGCGTGCAAGCCAGGCCAGCGGGCATGGCCGCGCCGGTGCAGTAAGCTGCACGCGCACCCCTGCACCGGTACCAACGAGGAGACCCCATGAGCGACGACAGCACCGCCGCCGGATTCGGCAAGTTCGTTCCCGGCTTCGATTTCCTGCAGAGCCTCGCGAAGGGCGCGGCCAAGAGCATGCCGCAGGTGCCCGGCCTGGGCGGCTGGGTCGCACCCACGCTCAACGTGGAGGACCTGGACAAGCGCATCAGCGAGCTCAAGGCCGTGCAGTTCTGGCTGGACCAGAACGCCATGGCGCTCAAGGCCACCATCCAGGCGCTGGAAGTGCAGAAGATGACGTTGGCCACGCTCAAGGGCATGAATGTCAGCATGGCCGAGGTGGCCAAGGCATTCACCGTGCAGCCCAGTGAGGCCGCCGAGCCCCGCACGCCAGCGGCCCGGCCCGCGCCCGAGCCGGCGCCGGCGCCGGAGCCGGGGCCCGCTGCGCAGGCCCCTGCCGTGGAGGCTGGCGAAGCCCAGGCCGATGCCGATGCTGCGCGCCCGGGCGTCATCGACGCCATGCAGTGGTGGGGCGCGCTGACACAGCAGTTCCAGCAGATCGCGGCCAACGCCATGAAGGAAGCCGCCGTCCGCGCCACGCCCGAGCCGGCGACCGCCCCTGCCCCGGCGCGTGGGCGCGCCCCTGCCCGCAAGGCGCCCGCCGCCGCGAAGAAGGCTGCTGCGAAGGCGGCCACGAAAGCGGCACCGCGCAAGCGCGCCGGCTGACACGCCGGCTGACGCGCCGGCGCAGCCCGGCCATGCAGGCCTTGGGGCCAAAGGCGGCGGCCCGCCGCCGTGGCACGATGGCGCCATGAAGCTTTTTCCCTACGCCCACGCGACCCACCCCCAGTGGCGCATGGCCGCCGGCCTGGTGCTGGCGCAGCTGCGCGCGCAACTGGCCCTGCCGGATTACGCGAGTGCACCCACGCTGGCGCTGCTCTACATCACCGACCACTACGCCAGCGCGGCGCAGGACATCCTGGACCATCTGGGCGCCGAACTGCCCGAGGTGACGGACTGGTCCGGTACGGTCGGCGTGGGCATCGCCGCCAACAACGTCGAGTACTTCGACGAGCCGGCCATGGCCGTCATGCTTTTGGGCGTGCCGGCGCACCAGTACCGCGTGTTCTCGGGCGTGGCTCCGCTGGGCATGGCCTTCGAGGCGCACACGGCGCTGGTTCATGCCGATGGCACCACCCAGGATCTGGCGGAACTCGTGGCCGAGATGGCGGGCCGCACCGACACCGGGTACCTCTTTGGCGGCCTGGCGTCCAGCCGCGCCGATGTCGTGCAGTTCGCCACCGGGGGCAACGGCAACATCAAGGGCCAGGGCGGGGCGCGCGGCGTGTTCCATGGCGGGCTGTCGGGCGTGGCCTTCACGCAGGAAGTGGCGCTGCATTCGCGCGTCACGCAGGGCTGCCAGCCGATCGCGCCCGAGCGCAGCGTGACCGCTTGCGAGGGCAACGTGGTCACGGCACTGGATGGCGCGCCTGCACTGCAGGTGCTGCTGGCAGACCTGGGCGTCTCGCTGGACGAACCGCGCGAGGCCCTGGGACGCGTGCGCGCCACGCTGGCCGGCCTGCGTGCGGCGCCCGGCGCCGAGGGCAGCGACGCCGTGCGCCGGCCCGGCAGCTTCGGCCCGGACGTGCGCGTGCGCCACATCATCGGCCTGGACCCGGCGCGCCAGGGCGTGGCCATCGCCGAGGCCCTGGAGGTCGGCATGCGGCTGTCGTTCTGCCAACGCAATGCGCAGGCCGCGCGGGCCGACCTCGTGCGGGTCTGCGCCGAGATCCGCGAGGAACTGGAGCCCGAGGAGATGCCGGCCGACGCCGCCCTGGCCATGGCAGGCAACCCGGCTGCCTCGGCGCCGCATCCGGCCCGGCGCATGGCCGGCGCCGTCTATGTGAGCTGCGCGAGTCGCGGCGGCGGCCACTTCGGCGGCCCCAGCGCCGAACTGCAGATCGTGCGCCACGCGCTCGGCGACGTGCCGCTGGTGGGCTTCTTCGCTGGCGGCGAGATCGCGCGCCACCATTTGTATGGCTACACGGGCGTGCTGACGGTGTTCACCGCCAGCGATTGAGCGTCAGTCCAGGCGCTCGAACAGGATGTCCTGCGCGCCTTCCCACAGCACCTTGCGGCCCAGCGTGCGCAGCTGTTCCCTGCCTTCCACGATGGTCAGGAAGTGGTTGCCGGCCAGCTGGCCCATCTTGCTGGCGAAGCTGCAGGCGCCGTAGGCCAGGATGATTTCGGTTTCGCTGTAGCCGCCCGGGTAGAACAGGATGTCGCCCACCGAGGGGTGGCTGGTGTGGTTCTCGAAGCCCACGGGCTCGCCGTCCAGCGCCAGCTTCCACTCGCCCAGCGGCACCCAGCAGCCTTCGCCGCTCCAGCGCACATGGATGATCTTCTCCCGGTAGGGCAACAGGGACAGAAACGCCGCGACGGTCTTGGGCGCGTCGGGATGGGTCTCGGCGACGAAGCAGTGGCCACCGGCCTGGATGCGGATGCGGGTCATGGGGTGAAGGGCTCAGTCGAGCAGCTGGCTCAGGAAGCTGCGGGTGCGCTCGTGGCGCGGGTTGGTGAAGAATTCCTGCGGCGGCGCCTCTTCGACGATGCTGCCGCGGTCCATGAAGATGATGCGGTTGGCCACCTGGCGCGCGAAGTTCATCTCGTGCGTGACCGACAGCATGGTCATGCCGTCCTCGGCCAGCGAGACCATGGTGTCCAGCACCTCCTTGACCATCTCGGGGTCCAGCGCCGAGGTCGGCTCGTCGAACAGCATGACCTTGGGCCCCATGCACAGCGCGCGCGCGATGGCCACGCGCTGCTGCTGCCCGCCCGAGAGCTCCGACGGGTACTTGTGCGCCTGCTCGGGAATGCGCACACGCTCCAGGTAGGACATGGCCACCTCGCGTGCCTCCTTGGGGCTGTACTTCTTGCTCCAGATCGGCGCCAGCGTGCAGTTCTCCAGGATGGTCAGGTGCGGGAACAGGTTGAAGTGCTGGAACACCATGCCCACGTCGCGGCGCACGCTGTCGATGCGGCGCATGTCGTCGGTCAGCTCCACGCAGTTCACGACGATGTTGCCGCCCTGGTGTTCCTCGAGCCGGTTGATGCAGCGCAGCAGCGTGGACTTGCCCGAGCCCGAGGGGCCGCAGACCACGATGCGCTCGCCGCGGCGCACCTCCAGGTTGATGTCCTTGAGCACCTGGAAGTCGCCGTACCACTTCTGCACGTTGACCATGCGGATGACGAGCTCGCCGGACGCTGCGGCGGAGGAGGGGGCGGTGGCGGTCATGGCGGGTGGTGCGGCAGGGTCAGGAGGGAACGTGCAGGCCGAGCTCGGCCACGATGCGGCGGGCGGCAGCATGGCCTTCGGGGCCGAGCGGCAGCCGCGGCGCACGCGGGCCGCCGACCGGCAGGCCCATGGCGGCCAGCAGCGCCTTGGTGCCGGCCACGTAGGACTGGCCGGCGACGAAGTCGATCATCGGGAAGTGGCGGAACGCGATCTCGCGCGCCTCGACGAAGCGGCCGGCCTCGACCAGCGTGTAGATGCGCGCCATCTCGGCCGGCGCACCATTGGAGGGCACGGCGGCCCAGCCGACCGCGCCTTCGGCGAAAGATTCGTAGCCCATGATGCCGCCGAAGACCTGCATGCGTCCCTTGCTGAGCCGGATGATGTCGCGCACGCGCGTCACCTCCAGCGTCGATTCCTTGATGTAACGGCAGTTGTCGATCTCGGCAATGCGCGCCACCAGCGGCGGGCGCAGGTCGATGTTGGTCACGGCCGGGTTGTTGTAGACCATGATGGGGATGCCGATCGCGTCCGAGATCGCGCGGTAGTGCGCCAATACCTCCTCGTCCGTCGGCGTGCAGTAGAACGGCGGCAGCACCATCACGCCATCGGCGCCCAGCGACTCGGCCAGCCGGCTGCGCGCCACGGCCACGCGGGTGTCCTCGGCCGTGGTGCCGATCAGCACGGGCACGCGGCCGGCGGCGCGCCGCACCACGGTCTGCGCGACCAGCGCGTACTCCTCGTCGCTGAGCGACAGGAACTCGCCCGTCGAGCCCAGCGGGATCAGGCCGTGGATGCCGGCCTCGATCTGCCAGTCCACATAGCGTTCGAGCGTGGCCAGGTCCAGCGCGCCCTCGGCGTCGAAGGGCGTGACCATGATGGTGTAGGTGCCGCGCAATGGCTTCATCGGTTGCTTCTTTTCTTCAATGGATCAGGCGGCCAGCAGGCCGGACGCGACCAGCGCGGCGCGGATGCCGACGACTTCGGCTTCGGGCACCGGCAGCAGCGGCTCGCGCGGTGCCGGATGGGCGAGCCGGCCCAGCAGGTGCAGGGCCGTCTTCATGCGGTTGTGGATGTCGCAGCCGGGCGCGCGGTAGAACGCGCGGCACAGCGGCTGCAGCCGGGCGTTGATCGCACGCGCGGCGGCCAGCTGGCCGGCCTGCATGGCCTCGTGGAGCGCCACCAGCAGCGGTGCGGCCACGCTGCCCAGGCCCGACAGGATGCCCTGGCCGCCATAGGCCAGCGAGGCCATGAGCCAGCTGTTGTTGCTGCTGAGCATGGCCACGGGCCGGGGCAGGGCGGCCAGGGTGGCCAGCACGTCCTCGTACAGGTCCGGCGCGTCGCTGCCGTCCTTGACGGCGACGATCTGCGGGTTGTCTTCGCAGAGCTGGCGCATCAGCGCAGGGCCGAAGGCCTGGCCGGAAGCGCGCGACAGCTGGAACAGCACGATGGGCAGCGCGCTGGCCGCGGCGACCTCGCCGACGAAGCGGCGCGCCATCTCGGGCCGGGCCGCGCTGCTGTGCGCGAACAGCGCGGGCGGGAACAGCAGCAGGCCGGCCGCACCGGCGGCCGCGGCCTCGCGCGCCAGCTTGCGCGCACCGCGGGTGTCGTCGGCCACCACGCCGGCCACGACCGGCACCGTGCCGGCGGCCTCGGTGGCCAGTGCCACCACGCGGCTGCGCTCGGCATGGTCCAGCGAACTGGTCTCGCCGGCATGGCCGTTCACCACCACGGCCTGCACGCCGCGCGTGCCGGCCACCTCTGCCACATGGGCGTGCAGCGCGGCCGTGTCGATGTCGCCCGTGGGCGAGAAGGGGGTCAGCGTGGCCGGCCAGATGCCGCCAACGGGAATGCGCAAAGCCATGTCGGTCCAGGGTCAGTCGAGGCGGCGCAGTATGAAACGGCCATGCAATCGTTTGCAAATTTTGACGGCCATTTCCCGACTATTTTGCAAGACTATGCCAATTTTCAGTTTGAAAACGTTAGGATAAAAAAATGCAATCGTTTGCACAAATCTCGACAAATCTTGCACCAAGCCGGGGCGTTCGCGGAGGTGCACCATGGCGGTGACATTGCGCGATGTCGCCCGTGCGGCCGACGTGTCCGTTGCCACCGCCTCGCGCGCCCTGGCCGGCTCCAGCCTGATCAACCAGGCCACGGTCCGGCATGTAGTGCAGGTCGCGGCGGCCCTGGGCTACCGCACCAACACCTTCGCCCGCGCGCTCAAGACCAAGAGCTCGCGCCTGATCGGCCTGACCGTGCACAACCTGGAGAACGCTTCCTTCCAGGTGCTGGCCTCGGTGGTCCAGGCCCGCGTGCAGGCCATGGGCTACCAGGTGATCCTGACCATCAGCGGCGACGACGCGGCGCAGGAGAAGGAGATCCTGCGCACGCTGGTCGACCACGGCGTGGACGGCCTCATCTGCGTGCCGACCGGCGCCAATGGCTCGCAGCTGCTGGCCATGGAGCACGCCGAGATCCCCGTCATCTGCGCCGTGCGCCGGGTCGAGGGAGCCAAGCTCGAGTCGGTGCTGGCCGGCGACCTGGACGGTGCCTACAACGGCACCCGCCACCTGCTGGAGCGCGGGCACCGGCGCATCGGCATCGTCGTCGGTCCGCGCGAAACCACCTCCGGCAAGGAGCGTCTGGCGGGCTACCGCCGTGCCATGCAGGAAGCGGGCCTGCCCGAAGACCCGGCGCTGGTCCAGGTCGGCCGCTACCTGCCGGCCACCGGCGTGTCCGCCACCCAGGCGCTGCTGTCCCTGCCCGAGCCGCCCACGGCGCTGTTCGTGGCCAACCACGAATCTTCGGTCGGCGTGCTGCGCGTGGTGGCCGAGCGCGGCCTGTCGATCCCGGACGACCTCTCGCTGCTGTTCTACGAAGACTCGCCCTGGTTCGAATGGCAGCGCCCGGCCATCAGCGTGGTCGACAGCGGCGCATCCGAGATGGCCAACCTGGCCGTGGACCGGCTGGCGCAGCGCCTGGGCGGCGTGGCCAACAGCGGCCGCGAGTACCGCGTGGGCTCGCGCCTGATCGAGCGCGCTTCCTGCATCTCTCTTCCCCGCTAGTTCCGAGCAACGCATGCCTTACGTCGAAATCCTGGCCCCCCGTGCCGACGCCGCGCGCAAGCGCACCCTGACCGACGTGGTCACCCGCGGCATCGTCGACGGCTTCGGCGTGCTGCCGTCGACCGTGACCATCTACTTCCAGCCCATCGAGGGCAGCGACTACGCCCACGAGGGTGCGCTGGGCCGGCCCGCCAGCGGCGCGCGCGTGTTCGTCAAGGTGCACGCCTACCGCCGCACGCCGGCCGAGCGCCGCACCGTGGCCAAGGCCATGACGCCGGCCCTGGCCACCTGCTTCGACACCACCGGCCACAACGTGGCCGTGTACTTCCTGGACCGCGAGCGCGACGAGGTGGCGCACGACGGCCACCTGGCCAGCGACGAACTGGTCTCCTCCTCCGCATCCTGATTTCAGCCATGAGCCACTTCTACTCCGAAGACCAGATCTCCCTGCGCGACACCGCGCGCCGCTTCGCCGAGGGCGAGGTGCTGCCGCGCGCCGCCGCCATCGACCGCGAGGACCGTTTCGACCGCACGCTGTACCGCGGCATGGCCGCGCTGGGCCTGTTCGGCGCCAGCCTGCCCGAGGCGGCCGGTGGCTCGGGCTTCGACACCGTCAGCACCTGCCTGGTGATGGAAGAGCTGGCGCGCTGCTCGGGTGCCATCGGCAACGCCTTCGCGATCCCCGTGGAGGCCGCGCTGTTCCTGAGCCACCACGGCAACGCCAGCCAGAAGGCGCTGATCCCCGGCATCCTGGACGGCTCCATCGTCATGGCCACGGCCATGACCGAGCCTGACTATGGCTCGGACACCGCCAACATCACCACCTCGGCGCGCGCCACGGCCGACGGCTGGGTGCTCAACGGCACCAAGGCCTGGGTCACGCTGGGCGGCGTGGCGGACCGCATCATGGTGTTCGCGCGCACCGGCGCCGAGCCGGGCCACCGCGGCATCAGCTGCTTCATGGTCGACGCCAGCCTGCCCGGTGTCACGCGCGGCAAGAACGAGGAGCTGCTGGGCATGCACGGCCTGGAAGACTGCCAGATCGTGCTGCAGGACGTGCACCTGCCGCGCGAGGCGCTGATCGGCGTGGAGAACCAGGCCTTCAAGATCGCCATGGGCAACTTCAACTTCAGCCGGCTGCTGATGTCGTCCATGGCGCTGGGCATGGCCCAGGCCGCGATGGAGGATGCGGTGGCCTACGCCACCACGCGCAAGCAGTTCGGCGGCCCCATCATGGGCTTCCAGGCGGTCCAGTTCATGGTCGCCGACATGTCCACCGACATCGCTGCCGCGCGGCTGCTGGTGCACCACGCGGCGCGGCTGTACGACGCCGGCCTGCCCTACGCCAAGGAGGCCGCGCACGCCAAGCTGTTCACGACCGACATGGCGATGAAGCATGTCTCCAACGCACTGCAGATCCACGGCGGCAATGGCTACTCACGCGCGTACCGGGTCGAACGCCTGTTCCGCGACGTGCGGCTGGCCCAGATCTTCGAAGGCACCAACCAGATCCAGCGCGTGATCATCGCGCGCCAGGTCGAGAAAGAACTGGCCTGAAGGAGCGACGCACATGATCAGCTGCATCACGGCCGACGAGGCCGCCGCCCTGGTCCGCGATGGCGACTTCGTCGTCACGGGCGGCAACGGCGGCTCGGGCGTGCCCGAGGCCTTGTTCGAAGCGGTGGAACGCCGCTTCCTGGCCGGCCAGGGGCCGCACGCCATCACGCTGTTCCACGTCACGGGCGTGGGCGCGGTGACCGAGAAGGGACTGTGCCGCTTCGCACACCCCGGCCTGGTGCGCCGCGTGATCGGCGGCAACTTCGGCATGCAGCTGCCCTTCATCCAGATGATCGTGGCCAACCAGGTCGAGGCCTACAACTTCCCGCAGGGCGTGATGACGCACCTGTGCCGCGCCATGGCCGGCCGCCAGCCCGGCGTGCTCACGCACGTGGGCCTGGACACCTACATGGACCCCGCGCAGGACGGCGGCCGCATGAACGCCTGCACCACCGAGCCGCTGGTCGAGCGTGTGCACGTGGCCGGCGCCGACTACCTGTTCTACCGCGCGCCCGGCGTGCCCACGGTGGCGCTGATCCGCGGCACCTCGGTCGACGAGGACGGCTACGTGAGCATGGAGCATGAGGCCACCGCGCGCGAGGACCTGTCCATGGCCCAGGCCGTGCACAACGTCGGCGGCCTCGTGATCTGCCAGGTCAAGCGCCGCGTGAAACGCGGCTCGCTGCATCCGCACATGGTCAAGATCCCGGGCTTCCTGATCGACCACTTCGTCGTCGAGCCCGGGCAACTGCAGACCTACACGACGGTCTACGACCCGGCGCGCAGCGGCGAGACGCGCGTGCCGGCCTCCAGCATTGCGCCCGACCCGATGGATGCGCGCCGCGTGGTGGCGCGCCGCGCCGCCTTCGAGCTGCGGCCCGGCGACGTGGTCAACCTGGGCGTGGGCATCTCGGCCATGATTCCCAACGTCGCGGCCGAGGAGGGCATCGACGAGCTCATCACGCTGACCGTGGAGTCCGGCGTGGTCGGCGGCGTGCCCGGCCATGCGCGCGAGTTCGGCACGGCCGTGAACCCGCGCCAGATCCTGGACCAGGGCTACCAGTTCGACTTCTACGACGGCGGCGGCCTGAGCTGCGCCTTCCTGTCCTTCGCAGAGGTCGATGGCGAGGGCAACGTCAACGTGACGCGCTTCGGCCGCCGCTACGACGGCGCGGGCGGCTTCATCAACATCACGCAGAACACGCGGCGCCTGGTGTTCAGCGGTTCGCTGAACGGCGGCGAGGCCGACATCCAGGTGCAGGACGGCAAGCTGGCGATCCACCGCGACGGCAAGTTCCGCAAGTTCGTGCCCGCCGTGGGCCAGATCAGCTTCTCGGGCAAGCTGGCACGTGCACGTGGCCAGCGCGTGACCTTCGTGACCGACCGCGCCGTGTTCGAGCTCGAGGCCGAAGGCATCGTGCTGACCGAGATCGCGCCCGGCGTGCGGCTCAAGGAGGACGTGCTCGACCATGTCGGCTTCGACGTGCGCGTGAGCCCGGACCTCCAGACCATGGACCTGCGCATCTTCCGGCCCGGCCCCATGGGCATGCGCGAGGCCTTCGTCGCGCAACCTTCGCGCAAGGAGTCGGCCAGGTGAACACGCCCACAGCACCTACTGAACTCTGGTTCGAGGACGTCGTCGTCGGCGCCGCCATGTGCAGCGCCGCCCACACGGTGACGGCCGAGGCCATTGCCCAGTTCTGCGACCTCACGCAGGACCACCACCCGCTGCACACCGACGCGGTGTTCGCGCGCACGCGCGGCTTTCCGGGCGTCATCGCGCACGGGCTGTTCGGCCTGTCGCTCATGGAGGGCCTGAAGACCGCCATGGGCCTGTACGAGAACAGCTCCATCGCTTCGCTGGGCTGGGACGCCGTGCGCTTCGTGCGCCCGGTCGTCGCCGGAGACACCGTGCACGTGGCCTTCAGCTTCGTCGGCAAGCGCTTGTCCTCGCGCGGCGGCCGCGGTGTCGTGACCGAGGCGCTGCAGCTGCTCAACCAGCGCGGCGAATGCGTGATCGAGGCCCAGCATGCCGCGCTCGTGGCCTGCCGCGAGGCGGTCGCCGCCTGAACCCTTTTGTCGTTTCCCCTTCCACCACTCTCCACTGCCCGACCATGAAAACTTCCCGACTCCTTCTCGGCCTGCTGCTCGGTGCCGCCATCGGCGGCCAGGCCTTCGCCCAGGCCTGCACGCCCAAGGTGCCCGCCAGCCAGCTGGTCTCCGCCGGCAAGCTGCAGATGTCCATCAATCCGACGCTGCCGCCGCAGCAGTTCGTGGACGACAAGGGCGAGCTGCAAGGCCTCAACGTCGAACTCGGCAAGGCCGTGGCCAGGAAGCTGTGCCTGGAGCCCGTGTTCGTGCGCATGGACATGCCGCCCATGATCCCGGCCATGCAGGCCGGCCGCTTCGACATGATCAACACCGGCATGTTCTGGACCGAAGAGCGCTCCAAGCTCATGTTCATGATCCCCTACGGCCAGCAGGCGCTGAGCATCTACACGGTGCCGGGCAGCAAGCTCACGATCGGCAAGTTCGAAGACCTGGGCGGCCACGTGGTCGGCATCGAGACCGGCACCTACCAGGAACGCAAGGCGCGCGAGTACAACGCGGCCATGGTCGCCAAGGGCGGCAAGACCATCGACTTCCGCACCTTCACCACGGCGTCGGAAACCACGGCGGCGCTGCGTGCGGGCCAGCTGGAGGCCGGCATCAACATCGACGAGACCGCCACGGCCTTCGCCGAGCGCGGCATCGCCAAGGTCTGGGTCAGCGGCATCGGCGGCACCGACATCACGCTGGCCATGCGCGACAAGGGCACGGCCGAGGCCGTGGGCAAGGCGCTGGACGAACTCAAGGCCGAGGGCATCTACGACCAGCTGTTCGACAAGTTCAAGATGACCCGGCTCAAGGACGTGAAGACCTTCGCGATCCGCGGCACCGGCCCCGCCCCCAAGTAATCGAGAGCTCCGAGGCCGATCGTGTTCAACGTCGACGCATTCCTGTCCTACCTGGTCAACCCGTACCTGCTGGGGGGCGTGGGCATCACGATCGGCCTGACGCTGGCCACCATCGTCATCGGCCTGCTGCTGGCACTGCCGCTGGCGTTGGGCAGCATGTCCAGCCACAAGCTGCTCAACGCACCCGCGCGCTTCTACGTGTGGGTGTTCCGCGGCACACCGCTGCTGGTGCAGCTGGTCATCATCTACACCGGCCTGCCGCAGCTGGGCATCCGGCTGGACGTGCTGACTTCGGCCATCGTGGCGCTGAGCCTGAACGAGGCGGCCTACCTGTCGGAGACCATCCGCGCGGGCTTCTCCGCCGTGGCCAAGGGCCAGGTCGAGGCGGCCAAGGCGCTGAGCCTGTCGCGCTTCGCGACGCTGCGCCTGGTCACGCTGCCGCAGGTCATCCGCATCATCATTCCGCCGCTGGGCAACTCGGTGAACGGCCTGCTCAAGGCCACCTCGCTGGCCTCGGTGATCTCGATGGAAGAACTCATGCGCCGCAGCCAGGTGCTGATGCAGGCCAAGTTCGAGGTGCTGGAGCTGTACTGCGTGGCGGCCTGCTACTACCTGGTTCTGACCACGCTGTGGAACCTGGTGCAGGGCCGGCTGGAGCTGCACTACGGCCGGGGCTTCGCGCCGCGCCGGCACAAGGCCGCGGCACCGCGGCTGGCAGCCGCGAACTGAACTGGGTGTCGTGTGCGGCAGCGGGCGTGCAGGTAGCATGCCCACCGCCATGACCACCGAGCACGACGCACCCGACGCGCACCCCAACCAGTTCGCGCTGCTGCGCCAGCGCCGCTTCGCGCCCTTCTTCTGGACGCAGTTCTCGGGCGCGGCGAACGACAACCTGTTCAAGTTCGCCTTCACGGTGATGGTGACCTACCAGCTCAGCGTGGCCTGGCTGCCGCCGGCGATGGCGGGCCTGGTGATCGGCGCGTTGTTCATCCTGCCCTTCCTGCTGTTTTCGGCCACCAGCGGGCAGCTGACCGACAAGCTGCCCAAGACCCAGGTGATCCGCTTCGTCAAGAACCTGGAAATCGCCATCATGGCGGTGGCGGCGCTGGGCTTCCTCACCGACAACGTGGGCCTGCAGGTGCCGCTGTTGCTGGGATGCACCTTTCTGATGGGCCTGCACTCCACGCTGTTCGGGCCTGTCAAGTTCGCCTATCTGCCGCAGGTGCTGCACGAGCGCGAACTGACGGGCGGCAACGGCATGGTGGAGATGGGCACCTTCGTGGCCATCCTGCTGGGCAACATCGTGGGCGGGCTGCTGATCGCGCTGCCCGACGTGGGCCGCACATGGGTGGCCGTGGGTTGCGTGGTCCTGGCGCTGCTGGGCCGGCTCGCGGCGCAGGGCATCCCGCAGCTGCCGGCCACCGACCCGCAGTTGCGCATCAACTGGAACCCGGTCAGCGAGACCTGGCGCAACCTCCGGCTGGCGCACGGCAACACGGTGGTGTTCCGTTCGCTGCTGGGCATCAGCTGGATGTGGTTCTTCGGCGCGGTGTTCCTGAGCCAGTTCCCCAGCCTGGCCAAGGAGGTGCTGCACGGCGACGAGCACGTGGCCTCGCTGCTGCTGGTGGTGTTCTCCATCGGCATCGCCACCGGCTCGCTGCTCTGCGAGGTGCTGAGCCGGCGCCATGTGGAGATCGGCCTCGTGCCGCTGGGCGCGATCGGCATGAGCGTGTTCGGCGTGGACCTGTACTTCGCGCTGCGCGGCCTGCCGCCCTCGGCCATCATGGGCCTGGGCGAATTCCTGGCGCGGCCTGCGCACTGGCGCGTGATGGCCGACCTGGCGCTGCTGGCGCTGTCGGCCGGCCTGTACAGCGTGCCCATGTACGCGCTGATCCAGTTGCGCAGCCCGGCCACGCACCGCGCCCGCATCATCGCAGCCAACAACATCCTCAACGCGCTGTTCATGATCGCCAGCAGCCTCATCGCAGGCAGCCTGCTGGGGGCCGGCTTCACGGTGCCGCAGGTGTTCCTGTTCACGGCGCTGGCCAACGCCGTCGTCGGCCTGTACATCTTCCTGCTGGTGCCCGAGTACCTCCTGCGCTTCATCGCCTGGGGGCTCTCGCACTTCGTCTACCGCTTCCGCGTGCGCGGCGATGCCCACATCCCGCTGGCGGGGCCCGCCGTGCTGGTCTGCAACCACGTGAGCTTTGTCGACGCCATCCTGCTCATGGCCGCCAGCCCGCGGCCGATCCGCTTCGTGATGGACCACCGCATCTTCCGCGTGCCGGTG
>CAJYRH010000521.1 GCA_913776795.1 uncultured Pseudorhodoferax sp.
CCACCCCGCCGGCCTGCAGGTGCGCGACCAGCAGCCGCACTGCGCCGCCGGGCTGCTCGTCGGCGCGCAGGCACAGCATCAGCCGGCGCCGCGCCCAGGGCTCGTCGAGGGCCACGAGCCGGATCGACAGCGCGCTCTTGTAGATCTGCGCGCTGCCGCGCGGCAGCACGCCCAGGCCCATGCCGGCCGCGACCATCAGGCACAGCGCGTCGTAGCCCGAGACCTGCATGCGCAGCCTGAGCGGCAGCCCCGCGTCGGCGGCCGCGCGCTGGAGCTGGTGGTGGATCGCGCTGCCCGGGTGCGTGGCGACGAGTTCGTAGGGCAGCACCTCGGCCAGCCGCACCTGCTTGCGCCGCGCCAGCAGGTGGCCGGCCGGCAGGGCCAGGACCAGTTCGTCCTCGCGGTAGGGCAGCAGGCGCAGGTGGGCGCCATAGGTGCCCTCGTTGAGGATGCCCAGGTCGGCCGCGTTCTCGGCCACGCTGCGCGCGATCGCCGTGCTGATTTGTTCCTGCAGCTGCACCTGCACGCCCGGGTGCCTGGCCATGAAACCCTGGAGCTCGCCGGGCAGAAACTGGGTGATGGCCGAGATGTTGGCCACCAGCCGCACCTGGCCGCGCAGGCCGCTGCCGTACTCGCGCATCTGCAGGGCGATGCCGTCCAGGTCGTGCAGCACGCCCCGCGCGAGATTCAGCAGCGCCCAGGCCGCATCGGTCGGCTGCATGCCACGGTTGCTGCGCGCGAACAGTTCCACATGCAGCTGCTGCTCGAGTTCGGCCAGGCGCCGGCTCGCGGCCGAGGGGGCGATGTGCTCGCGTGCGGCCGCGCGCGCGATGGCACTTTCCTCCATCACGGCGACGAACAGGCGCAGGGAGACCGGGTCCAGCTTCATGGCTGCGATCGTAGCGGCCATGCCGGATTGCGATGGCGGCTTCGCGCTTGAGGGTTTTGCGCCTGCCGGTGGCCTGCCGCATGATGCGCGCCGGTCGCAAATTGGGGAGACGAGACGATGGAGGCAGACAAGCCGCTGGCCTTGGCCGGCGTGCGCGTGGTGGAGATGGGGCAACTGATCGCCGGCCCGTTCTGTGGCAAGACGCTCGCGGAGTTCGGCGCCGATGTGGTCAAGATCGAGGCGCCCGGCGGTGGCGACCCGCTGCGCAACTGGCGCATGCTGCAGAACGGCACCTCGGTCTGGTGGCAGGTGCAGTCGCGCAACAAGCGCTCGCTGGCGCTGGACCTGCGCCAGGCTGAGGGCCAGGACATCGCGCGCAAGCTGATCGCCGAGGCCGACGTGCTGATCGAGAACTTCCGCCCCGGCACGCTGGAGGGCTGGGGCATGTCGCCCGAAGACCTGCACCGCCTCAACCCGGGCCTGGTCATGTTGCGCATCTCGGGCTACGGCCAGACCGGCCCCTACCGCGACATGCCCGGCTTCGGCGTGGTCGGCGAGGCCATGGGCGGTCTGCGCCACCTGACCGGCGAGCCGGGGCGTGTGCCGGTGCGCTGCGGCATCTCGATCGGCGACACCCTGGCCGCTCTGCATGGCGCCATCGGTGTGCTGACGGCGCTCTACCACCGCAAGGTCAACGGCGGGCAGGGGCAGGTCATCGACGTGGCTCTGCACGAGGCCGTGTTCAATTGCATGGAGAGCCTGATTCCCGAGTACAGCGCCTTCGGCGCCGTGCGCGAGGCTGCCGGCAGCGCACTGCCCGGCATCGCGCCCAGCAACGCCTACCCCTGCGCTGATGGATGGGTGCTCGTGGCCGGCAACGGCGACAGCATCTTCAAACGCCTGATGGCCGCCATCGGCCGCGACGACCTGGCCGCGGCACCCGACCTGGCCGACAACGCGGGTCGTGTGGCCCGCGTGGCCGAGATCGATGCCGCCATCGGCGCGTGGACGGCGGCGCGCACAGTGCCCCAGGTGCTGGACGCGCTGGGCGCGGCGCGCGTGTCGGCCGGCAAGGTCTACACCGCACGCGACATCGCCGAAGACCCCCACTACCGCGCCCGCGACATGCTGCTGGCGCAGACCACGCGCGATGGCGACACTGTGACCGTCCCGGGCATCGTGCCCAAGCTGTCGGTCACGCCGGGCCGCATCCGCACCAGCGCGCCGCGCCTGGGCGACGATACCGATGCGGTGCTGGCCGAGGCCGGGCTCACCGCCGAGCAGATTGCGCTGCTGCGCAGCAAGGGAGTGATTGCATGAAGACCCAGGACATCTGGCAGGGCGCCGGCCGGCGCATCCACATCCAGGAGGTCGGCATGCGCGACGGCCTGCAGATGGAGCAGGCCTTCGTGCCGACCGACGAGAAGATCGCGCTGGCCAACGCGCTGTCCGCGGCGGGCCTGTCCAAGATCGAGGTCACGTCCTTCGTCTCGCCCAGCGCCATCCCCGCATTGCGCGATGCCGAGATCGTGATGCGCGAGATCACCCGGGTGCCCGGCGTGGTCTACACCGCGCTGGTGCCCAATGTGCGCGGGGCCGAGCGTGCCATCGAGGCCCGCACCGACGAGCTCAACCTGGTCATGTCGGCCAGCGCCACGCACAACCAGGCCAACCTGCGCATGACGCAGGAGCAGTCGTTCGCGGCGCTGGCCCAGGTCATCGCTACGTCGCAGGCCGCCGGCGTGCCAGTCAACGTCTCGCTCTCCTGCGTGTTCGGCTGCCCGATGGAGGGGGATGTGGCACCCGAGGCCGTGTTCGGCTTGGTGCAGCGCTTCGCCGACCTGGGCGTGGCCGGCATCACGCTGTGCGACACCACCGGCATGGCCTACCCGTCGCAGGTGCTGCCTTTGGCCGCCGCCGCACGTGCCCGCTGGCCTGGTGTGCTGTTCACGCTGCACTTCCACAACACGCGCGGGATGGGCCTGGCCAACGTGCTGGCCGGCATCGCCGCTGGCGTCGACTGCTACGACACCTCCTTGGGCGGCCTGGGCGGTTGCCCCTATGCGCCCGGCGCGTCCGGCAATGTCTGCAGCGAAGAGATCGTGCATGCGCTGCAGCTCATGGGGTACGACACTGGCGTGGACCTGGCGCTGCTGATCGCCGCAGCCCAGCGCCTGCCGGCGCTGATCGGCCATGAACTGCCGGGCCAGATCGTCAAGGCGGGCCGCCGGCTGGACCTGCACCCCGTGCCTGCCGACTTCGACGCCACGCGTGCCCGGGCCCTGGCCCGTGCCTGAATCCATTTTTCAAGGAGACACACCATGATCGTTCGACGCACCCTCCTGCTGGCCATGGCCGCCAGCGCCCTGGCCGCCCAGGCGCAAGACACCTACCCCAGCAAACCCATCACGCTGATCGTGCCGCAGGCGGCGGGCGGTGCCAACGACGCCATCGCGCGCGTGCTGGCACAGCGCCTTTCCGAGCAGTTGCACCAGAGCGTGGTGGTGGACAACAAGCCCGGTGCGGGCGGCACGCTGGCCACGGCCAACACCGCGCGTGCCAAGCCCGACGGTTACACGCTGCTGGTGACGGCCGACAGCGCGCACGTGATCGGCCCGGCGCTCTACAAGAGCCCGGGTTTCGATCCGGTCAAGGACTTCACGCCAGTGGCGCCCATCGCCACGGCCGGCTACACGCTGGTGGCCAACCCATCCTTTCCGGCCAACAACGTGGCCGAACTGATCGCGCTGGCCAAGGCCGCGCCTGGCAAGTACAGCTACGCCTCTGCCGGCAACGGCACGCTGAACCACCTGATCGGCGAGATGCTGCAGAAGGCGGCTGGCATCCAGTTGCAGCACGTGCCCTACAAGGGCTCTGCCGCGGCGGCCGCCGACGTGGCCGGCGGCCAGGTGCCGCTGTCGGTGCAGAGCCTGCCTTCGGTGATCGGCCTCGTGAAGAGCGGCAAGCTCAAGGTGCTGGGCGTGGTCAACGAGAAGCGCGTGGCCGCGCTGCCCGATGTGCCCACCATCGGCGAGACGCTCAAGGGTTTCGGCCAGGCGCCCTGGTATGCCATGTTCGCGCCGGCCGGCACACCGGCGCCCATCGTCGCGCGCCTGCAGGCCGCCGTGGCCACTGCGCTGGACCAGAAAGAGACCGTCGAGAAACTGTCCGGCGTGGGCTGCGAGCCGTTCAAGGGCTCGGCCCAGCAGCTCGCCGCGCTGGTGCAGTCCGACCTGCCCAAGTGGGCGCGCGTGGTGAAAGAGACCGGCGCCCAGGTCGATTGACCGAAGAACCCCAGGAGACATGAATCCATGCAACGCATTCGCCGATCCCTTCTCGCACTGGCCGCGCTGAGCGCCCTGCCGTGCGCCGCCCTGGCGCAGGCCTACCCGAACAAGCCCATCACCATGGTCGTGCCCACGGCCACGGGCGGCACCACCGACCTGTCGGCCCGCATGCTGGCCCAGGCCCTGACGCCTGTGCTCGGCCAGTCCGTGATCGTGGACAACAAGGGTGGCGGCAACGGCGCGATCGCGGCGGGCATCGTCAAACGCGCGGCGGCCGACGGCTACACGCTGCTCATGCAGTACTCGGGCTACCACGTGATCTCGCCGCACCTCACCAAGGTGCACCAGTGGGAGCAGGCCGACTTCCAACCGGTGGCCAATGTGATCTCTGCGCCGCAGATCATCGTGGTGCGCGACGGCCTGCCCGTGAAGACGCTGGTCGAGCTGATCGCCTACGCCAAGGCCAACCCCGGCAAGCTCAACTATGCTTCCTCGGGCAACGGCTCGCTGCAGCACGTGACCGGTGCCATGCTGGAGCAGCAGGGCGCCATTAAGATGGTCCACGTGCCCTACAAGGGCACGGGTCCGGCGCTGCAGGACCTGCTGGGTGGCCAGGTCGACCTGACCTTCGGCACGGCGCCGCCCTTCATGCCGCACATCCAGGCAGGCAAGCTGCGCGTGCTGGCCGTCACCGGCAAGCAGCGCCTGCCCAGCCTGCCCGACGTGCCGACCACGGCCGAGGCGGGCCTGCCCAAGGTCGACGCCACTTCCTGGTTCGCACTGTTCGCGCCAGCTGCCACGCCCAAAGCCGCCATCGACAAGCTTGCGGCCGATGCACGCACCGTGGTGCAGAGCGCCGAATTCCGAAAGAAGGCCGAGGAGCAGGGCGCCACGGCCGACTACCAGGACCCGGGGCAGCTGGGCGCCAAGGTCAAGGCCGATCTGGCCAATTGGGCCGAGGTGGTCAGGAGCGCGCGCATCGAGGCCGAGTAGCACCACGGCGCAAGCGGTTCCGGGGCACGGCCACAATACGTCCATGCCCTCGATGCATTCCGATGAACTGCTGGCCCAGGTGGCCGCGCTGCCCGCGCTGCCGGGCGTGTACCGCTATTTCGACGCGGCCGACCAGTTGCTCTACGTGGGCAAGGCGCGCGACCTCAAGAAGCGCGTCTCCAGCTACTTCCAGAAGACCCACGGCGGCACGCGCATCGGCCACATGGTGGCCAGCATCGCACGGATGGAGACCACCGTGGTGCGCTCCGAGGCCGAGGCGCTGCTGCTCGAGAACAACCTGATCAAGGCGCTGGGTCCCAAGTACAACATCCTCTTCAGGGACGACAAGAGCTACCCCTATCTCAAGATCACCGGCGCCGGACCGACCGAACTGTCGACCTCGCGCCAGACCGCGCCCTCTGACTTCCCGCGCGTGGCTTACTACCGCGGTGCAGTCGACAAGAGGCACCGCTATTTCGGGCCGTTCCCCAATGCCTGGGCGGTCAAGGAGTCCATCCTGCTGCTGCAGAAGGTGTTCCGCCTGCGCACTTGCGAAGACACGGTGTTCGTGAACCGTACGCGCCCTTGCCTGCTGTACCAGATCAAGCGCTGCTCGGGGCCGTGCGTGCACAACATCGCCCCAGGCGACTATGCAGAGGACGTGCGCAATGCCGAGCGCTTCCTCGATGGAGACACGCAGCTCGTGCTCCAGGGGCTGGAGTCGCGCATGATGGCCCATGCCGAGAAGCTGGAGTTCGAGAAGGCGGCCGAGTTGCGCAACCAGATGGGCGCGCTGTCGCGCGTGCTGCACCAGCAGTCGGTGGACACAGGTTCGGACAAGGACGCAGACATCCTGGCCGTCAAGGTGAGCGGTGGGCGGGCCTGCGTGAACCTGGCCATGGTGCGCGGCGGCCGCCACCTGGGCGACCGGCCGTACTTCCCGAGCCATGTGGACGACGCCGTGGCATTGCAGGCGGCCGAGGCCGAAAGCGATGCGCAGGCTGCCGCGCCGGTGGAAGTGCAGGTGCTCGAGGCCTTCATCGCGCAGCACTACACCGGCGTGGCGGTACCGCCGCTGCTGATCACGAGCGAAGCCGTGTCCAAGGAGCTGATTGCGGCACTGTCGGCCGACAGTGGCCAGCGCGTCGCGGTCCAGCACCAGCCGCGCGAGCAGCGCCGGCAGTGGTTGGAGATGGCCCAGAAAAATGCCGCGCTGCAACTCGCCCGGCTGCTGGCCGAAGAGGGGTCGCAGCAGGCGCGCACGCGCGCACTGGTCGAGGCGCTGGACCTCGCACCGGATGCGCTCGAGCACTTGCGAATCGAATGCTTCGACATCTCGCACACGGCCGGCGAAGCCACGCAGGCCTCGTGCGTGGTGTTCCAGAACCACAGGATGCAAAGCTCGGAGTACCGGCGCTTCAAGATCGAGGGCATCACAGGCGGCGACGACTATGCGGCCATGCGCCAGGTGCTCACGCGCCGCTACGCCAAGTTCTCGCCACAGGCCATTGCGGAGGCGGCGGCTGAAGCGCGGGAGGTCCCCGTGTCCGTAGCGGCTGACCCGCCGGCCGAGGCGGCGGGCGCGCCGTCCAAGGTCCGCATGCCCGATCTGGTGCTGGTCGATGGCGGGCGTGGCCAGGTCTCGATGGCGCGCGAGGTGTTTCAGACCCTGGGCCTTCCCATCAGCCTGATCGTCGGCGTGGAGAAGGGCGAGGGCCGCAAGGTCGGGCTGGAGGAGCTCGTGTTCGCCGACGGCCGCCCCAAGGCCCAGCTGGCGCGTGACTCGGCCGCACTGATGCTGGTGGCGCAGATCCGTGACGAGGCCCATCGCTTCGCCATCACGGGCATGCGCGCGGCGCGTGCCAAGGTGCGCACCGGCGGCAGCCGCATCGAAGAAATTCCAGGCATCGGCCCCAAGCGCCGGGCCCGGCTGTTGCAGCGCTTCGGCGGCGTCCGCGGTGTGGCCGCGGCCAGCGTGGACGACATCGCCACCGTCGAAGGTGTCTCGCGCGAACTCGCCGAACGCATCTACAAAGCCTTGCACTGAGAACGCCGCCGGTGCCCGGACGGCGCACGGTCGCATGCCACAATGCCCGGCATGTTCTGGACCATTCCCACCATCATGACGTGGACGCGCATCATCGCGATCCCGATCATCGTGGGGGTGTTCTACCTGCCGCTGCCGGTGGCCACCTGCAACCTGATCGCTACCGTGCTGTTCGTGGTGTTCGCCGCCACCGACTGGCTCGATGGCTACCTCGCGCGCAAGCTCAACCAGACATCGGCCTTCGGAGCCTTCCTCGACCCGGTGGCCGACAAGTTCCTGGTCTGTGCCAGCCTGCTGGTACTGGTGCACCTGAACCGCGCCGACGTGTTCGTCGCCCTGATCATCATCGGCCGCGAGATTGCGATCTCCGCATTGCGCGAGTGGATGGCGCAGATCGGCGCCTCCAAGAGTGTGGCGGTGCACATGATCGGCAAGCTCAAGACCACGGTGCAGATGGTGGCCATCCCCTTCCTGCTCTATGACGGCCGCCTGTTCGGCGTGGTCGACACTGCGCTGTGGGGCATCGTTCTGATCTGGATCGCTGCCGTGCTGACGGCCTGGTCCATGGGTTATTACCTGCAGAAGGCGATTCCCGAGATCCGGGCACGCGCCCGATGAGCGGCCACGCCGGTTGGCTGCGGTCCATGCCGGTGGTGTTCGTGCTGATCTGGAGCACTGGATTCATCGTTGCGCGCTACGGGATGCCGCAGGCCCCGCCGCTCAAGTTCCTCGCCATGCGGTTCGCGCTGGCTGTGCTGTGCTTTGGCGTGTGGGCGCGTCTGGCTCGTGCATCCTGGCCTGTCGGACGCGGCCAGTGGGTGCACCTGGCCGTGACAGGCGCGCTCATGCACACGGGCTACCTGGGCGGCGTGTGGGCCGCGGTCAAGCTGGGCATGGGGGCGGGTCTCGTGGCGTTGCTCGTCGGCCTGCAGCCCGTGCTGACGGCGGTCTGGGTGGCCTCGCGCGGCGGCCGGGTGGCGGCGCGGCAATGGATGGGACTGGTGCTCGGCTTCGCAGGGCTGGCGCTCGTGGTATGGCAAAAGCTCGGCGCCGGTGAGGTGGACGGCGCCAACCTGGCGCTGGCGCTCTTCGCGCTCCTCAGCATCACGGCCGGCACGCTCTACCAGAAGCGCTACCTCGCGCCGTGTGCCGTGCCGACCGCCAACTGCGTACAGAACTTGGCTGCTCTGCTGGTCGCCCTGCCTTTGGCGCTGGCCTTGGAGAGCGAGGCGATCCGCTGGAACGCCGACTTCGTCGGCGCCATGGCCTGGTCCGTGCTCGTGCTCACGCTGGGCGGCAGCTCACTGCTGTACCTCATGATCCAGCGCGGTGCGGCCACAGCCGTCACCAGCCTGCTGTACCTCGTGCCGCCGACCACTGCGCTGATGGCGTGGGGACTGTTCGGCGAGCCCATCACCGTTTTCACCTTGGCCGGCACCGCGTTGACGGCCTTCGGCGTGGCGCTGGTCGTGCGCCCGCCCACCACCACCGAAAGGAGCACACCATGAGCAAGAAACGCATCGCCGTGATTGCCGGCGACGGCATCGGCAAGGAAGTCATGCCCGAGGGCCTGCGGGTGATGGAGGCGGCCGCCAGCCGCTTCAACATCGACCTGCAGTTCGACCACTTCGACTTCTCGAGCTGGGACTATTGCGAGAAGCACGGCAAGATGCTGCCCGACAACTGGAAGGACCAGATCGGTGGCCACGACGCGATCTACTTCGGCGCCGTGGGCTGGCCCGAGAAGATCGCCGACCATGTCTCGCTGTGGGGCTCGCTGCTGCTGTTCCGCCGCGAGTTCGACCAGTACATCAACCTGCGTCCGGCGCGCCTCATGCCCGGTATCGTGGCACCCGTGGTGCGGCGCGACGGCAGCGCCCGCGCACCCGGCGAGATCGACATGTACATCGTGCGCGAGAACACCGAGGGCGAGTATTCCTCGATCGGTGGGCGCATGTACGAAGGCACGCCGCGGGAGATCGTCATGCAGGAGACCGTGATGTCGCGCCACGGCGTGGACCGCGTGCTCAAGTTCGCGTTCGAGCTGGCCCAGTCGCGGCCCAAGAAGCACCTGACCAGCGCCACCAAGTCCAACGGCATCGCCATCACCATGCCCTATTGGGATGAACGTGTTGCCGCGATGGCCAAGGCCTATCCCGGGGTCACGCTCGACAAGTTCCACATCGACATCCTGACTGCGCACTTCGTGCAGCGGCCCGACTTCTTCGATGTGGTGGTGGCCTCCAACCTGTTCGGCGACATCCTGTCCGACCTGGGGCCTGCCTGCACTGGCACGATCGGCATAGCGCCCAGCGCCAACCTCAACCCCGACCGCACCACCCCTTCGCTGTTCGAGCCTGTGCACGGTTCGGCGCCCGACATCGCGGGCAAGGGCGTGGCCAATCCGATCGGCCAGATCTGGTGCGGCGCGATGATGCTGGAGTTCCTTGGCCACAAGGACGCCCACGACGCCGTGCTGACGGCCATCGAGACCGTTCTGCAGCCCGGCAGCGGCGCGCCGCGCACGCCGGACATCGGTGGCAAGGCATCGACGACCGACCTCGGCAAAGCCATCGCGCAAGCCCTTTGAGCATGGGCGCAGACACGCCCGCGTCGGGGCGCGGAAGGCGCCCTGGCGGCAGGGCAAATGCGTCTAGAATCCGCGACCGCGCCGCTTGCGACGCCGTGGCTCGCGAGCCCGTTTCCAGGCGGCAGCGGCATCGACGATGCCGCAACAATTCGTGTCCACTTCCTTTGCCAGATGCGCGCCGCTTCTCGTGCGGGCCGTGGAAACATTTCGTGTCGAATCCGACCACACAACCCAAGTGAGGGACACTCCGTGAACAAGACTGAACTCATCGAACACATTGCCAACCATGCCGACATCTCCAAGGCTGCTGCCACCCGCGCGCTGGAGTCGACCATCGAGGCGGTCAAGAAGACCCTGAAGAAGGGTGGCACTGTGTCCCTGGTGGGCTTTGGTACCTTTGCCGTCGGCAAGCGCGCAGCCCGTACCGGCCGCAATCCCCGCACCGGCGCGGCGATTAAAATCAAGGCTGCCAAGGTTCCCAAGTTCCGTCCGGGCAAGGCGTTGAAGGACGCCCTGAACTGATCCGATCTGAAGTGGGGTGCTTAGCTCAGTTGGTAGAGCGGCGCCCTTACAAGGCGTAGGTCGGCGGTTCGAGACCGTCAGCACCCACCACCCACTCCGGCCAAGGCGAACGATCTGTTCGCCTTTCGTATTTCTGCGAGACCATTTTCATGTTCGATTTCGTCCGCCAGCACACCAAGATCATGATGGGAATGCTGTTCCTTCTGATCATTCCGTCGTTCGTGTTCTTCGGGCTGGAAGGCTATACGCGCATGAACGAAGGCGGCCACGTGGTCGCCCGCGTCGCTGGTTCGGAGATCAAGCAGGCCGAGTGGGATTTTGCGCACCGCAACGAGGTGCAGCGCATGCTGGCGCAGTCGCCCAATCTGGACCCGGCGCTGCTGGATTCGCCGCAGGCCAAGTACGCCACGCTGGAGCGTCTGGTGCGTGACCGCGTGCTGGCTGCCGCCGCCGATGATGCCAAGCTGGTGACCACCGACGGCCGGCTGGCGCGCGCGCTGCAGGAAGACCCGGCCATTGCCAGCCTGCGCAAGCCCGACGGCAGCCTGGACGTGGAACGTTATCGCCTGCTCGTGGGCGCGCAGGGCATGACGCCAGAGATGTTCGAAGCCAATGTGCGCCGCCAGATCTCCACCCGCCAGGTCATGGGCGGCGTGGGAGACTCTTCGTTCGGCGTGGCTGCGGCGGCGGACGCCACGTTCGGCGCCTTCCTGCAACGGCGCGAGGTGCAGGTGGCGCAGTTCCCTGCGGCCGACTTCAGCGCCGGCCTGAAGCCGACCGATGCCGAGTTGGAGGCCTGGTACAAGGACCATGTGGCGCAGTTCCGCGCACCTGAGCAGGCGCGGATCGAATACGTCGTGCTTGACCTGGATGCCGTCAAGAAGAACACCACCGTCAACGAGGACGACCTCAAGACCTTCTACGAGCAGAACAATGCCCAGCTGGCAGGCAAGGAGGAGCGCCGCGCCAGCCACATCCTGATCAACGCGTCCAGGGGCGCACCGGCAGAAGAACGCGCCAAGGCCAAGGCCCGGGCCGAGCAACTCCTGGCCGAAGTGCGCAAGAACCCGGCGAGCTTTGCCGAGGTGGCGCGCAAGAATTCGCAAGACACCGGCTCCGCGGCCAACGGGGGCGACCTGGATTTCCTGGTCCGCAGCGCGATCGACAAACCCATCGCCGACGCCATCTTCGGACTGGCCAAGAAGGGCGACATCAGCGACGTTGTGGAGTCCGACTTTGGTTTCCATGTCATCGAGCTGACCGACATCCGGGCGCCCAAGGCGCCCAGCTTCGCCGAGATGCGTCCCAAGCTGGAGGCTGAGCTGCGCACCCAGCAGGCGCAACGCCAGTTCGCCGAAATCGCCGAGACGTTCACCAACACGGTCTACGAGCAGTCCGACAGCCTCAAGCCTGTTGCCGACAAGCTCAAGCTGTCGATCCAGACGGCGACCGTCGCGCCAGTGCCGGCGCCTGGTGTCTCCGGTCCTCTGGCGAATGCAAGGCTGCTTGAGGCGGTCTTCTCCGCCGACGCGACCCAGCAAAAGCGCAACACCGAAGCCGTCGAGACCGGGACCAACCAACTGGTCTCCGCGCGCGTTGTCCAGTACGACCCGGCCCGCACGCAGGCACTGGCTGAAGTGCAGGACCAAGTCAGGGCGCGCTGGATCGCACAGCGTGCAGCCGAACTTGCCAGGCAGAAGGGCGAAGCCCAACTGGCCGAATGGAAGGGTCAGGGCGACAAGGCGAAGCTGCCGGCGGCCTTTACCATCGCGCGCGACGACACGCACCAGCTTCCGGCCAAGCTGGTCGATGCCGCGTTGCGTGCAGACCCGGCCGGGCTGCCTGTCCTGGTGGGCGTCGATCTGGCAGAGCAAGGCTATGCGGTGGTCCGTGTTGACAAGATCGCGCCGGCACGGCCATTGCCCGCCGAAGCCGAGCAGCAGGTGCGCCAGCAGTACGTGCAGGCATGGACTGCGGCGGAGACCGTGGCGTACTACAACCTGTTGAAGGAGCGCCTGAAGGTGCGCATGGAGGTGGCCGCGCCATTGGAAACACCAGCGCAGTAGTGGCCGGCGAGTAGGCTATACTGCTGAGCTTTCGTGGTGGCTGTAGCTCAGTTGGTAGAGTCCCAGATTGTGATTCTGGTTGTCGTGGGTTCGAGCCCCATCAGTCACCCCAACGAATTGCCTTGCGGCTGTTTACAGCCACGTGGCCAGATGCCTGACCTGTCGAGGGTCAGGCATTTTTTTTTGCCTGCTGCACCCCGCGAGCAATTGCGCGGTGGCGGCATGGGTGGGGGTGAGACGCGCAGCCGCCGGGTACCCCAGGCATGCTGCCCGAACGCATGGCGGTGTTGGAAGGCCCGCCCGTCATGGGCTGCTGCGTGGACCTCGAAACGGCACAAGAAGCTGCTGAGTGCCGGTTTTCGCCGCCAGCCACCCCTGGTCTACCCATCAAGGATGGCGATGGTCGATGGCTGCTGGCCAACCCGACGCGCGCGCCGTGCTGGCCGTTGCCGGGCGGGATGGCCACGCGCGGGCAGCCTGGATGGGATTGCTCCCAGCCGATCGGCCGACAGCGATGTGGACCACAGCGCGCCGAGGGAAGAGGCCACATGGCAGTCCGGTCGGACCTCGCATGTGCAGGAAGCCCGCGAAGATGGCCAGGTCAACCTGCGCTTCGACGACGTGATCCGCTTGCCGACTCTGCCGACTCTGCCGACTCTGCCGGCGCGGCCAGCGCCCGCAGTTGCCGGGGGTGCGGCGTGATGTGACCGACCAGCGCATGGCCGCGACCAAGCTGGAGCTGGCTGGCCGCCTGCTGGCGCAGGGCACCGGCGGCATCATCATCACAGGCGCGGACAACCGCCTCTTCATGGCATGGTCGATGCGACGTGTTCCGAGATCGTCGGTTACCAGTGCGACCGTGCCCAGACCACGCTGCAGGCGAGCCAGGCATGCCGAGCTGAGCAACGACAGGGTCGCCCTGGTCGTCATCGACGTCGACAGCCCCGGACGCAGCACGACTCCTGGCGCCACAGCATGGGCGACCGGTTGCTGCGCGAGATCGGCGCGCGCCTGCTGGGCCAGGCGCGCGACTGCACCATGCTCGGCCGGTTGAGCAGCGACGAGTTCATGGTGCTGCTCCTACGCGTGCACGGAACGACCGAGGCGGGCGTGCCGTGCGCGCGCGGTCGGACCTGCTCGGCCGGCCCGTGGTTGTGGGCGAGCGGCCGTCCATGTCTCCGTCTCGGCTGCATCGCAACGTTTCCCAGCGCTGGCGCAGATTCCGATGCACCGCTGGGCCGGGCCGACGTCGCCATGCTCGCGGACAAGCGCACGGGCCGTGCGGTCTACCAGTTCGGCCGCGCGCTCATGGACGAAGCCGCCATGGACCGGCTGCAAATCGACCGCGCTGCGTTGTGTGGTCGAGAGCCAAGCCCTGTGGCTGGCGTGCCAACCGCTGCTTGCCTGGCCAGCCGCCGCGTCGTGGGATGCCGAGGCCTATCTCCGGTCGGAGGATCCCGAGCGCAGTGAGGTGCCATCCAGCCTGGTCGTGCCCACCGTGGAGGACTGCGGGCTGGTCGAGGGGCTCGGAGGTTGTATGGTCAAGACCGCCGCGCAGCAGTTGCGCGTGTGGCACAACGCCGGCCACACCGGACGCATCCCGGCGGTCAACCTGTCGGCCCGGCGGTTCCTGCGCGGCGGGGTGCGGCATCGGGTGGATGAAGCGCTCGTGGTTTTCTGCATCGCCCCCCGACCGGCTGGAACTGGAGTTGACCGAGACGGTGCTGCGGCACGGTGGGACGCGGTGGTCGCCGCGCTGCGCCAGCTCGAAGCGCTGGGCACCAAGCTGTCCATGGACGACTGCGGCACGAACTCTTCCATGCTGGCGTACCTGCACCGCTTCCAGTCCGACAAGGTCAGGATCGACTGCTCCTTCGTCTGCGACCTGCTCGACGAACCGCACCACCCCGCCACCGTACGCGGAAGCTTCTCGTGGGCGCACAGTCCTGGGCTGTCGGTGCAGGCCGACGGGGCGGAGGCCGGGGCCTGCGCGCATCGGCTGCGGCACCTGCAGTGCACCTTCGCGCGAGGCTGCTTGTTCGACCGGCCCCTGCGCCCGGAGAGCTTTGGTGTGCGGATTGGCGCGAGCCAGATGCCGCTCAGGCGCCCGGGTTCACGAGGACCAGCTTGCCCTTGACGCCGCGTGAGCCCATGTGGGCGTAAGCTGCCTTCAATTCGGACATGGGCATGGTGCTGTCGATGACCGGCTTGATCTTGCCCTGCGCGTACCACTGCGCCAATTCGGCCAGTGCCGCAGCGCTGGCCGTGGGTTCGGCGCGTGCAAAACCGCCCCAGAACACACCCACAATGGAAGCGCCCTTGAGCAGCGCAAGGTTCAGCGGCAGCGAGGGAATGGGGCCGGATGCGAAGCCGACTACCAGGTAGCGGCCACGCCAGCCGATGGAGCGGAACGCCGGCTCGGCGAATTCGCCGCCCACGGGGTCGTAGATGACGTCCGGGCCCTTGCCGCCGGTGAGTTTTTTGATCTCGTCGCGCAGGCTGCCGGCGGGGGTGTGCTCGCTGTAGTTGATCGTCGCGTCTGCGCCCAGGGAGGCGCACAGCGCGCACTTCTCTGCGCTGGAGGCCGCCGCGATCACGCGCGCGCCCATCGCCTTGGCGATCTGGATGGCCGAGGTGCCCACACCGCCGGCCGCGCCGAGCACCAGAACGGTCTCGCCGGCCTTGAGCTGCGCGCGATCGACCAGCGCATGGTGCGAGGTGGCGTAGATCATGATGAAGGCCGCTGCATCCACGTGCGGAAAGCCGTCCGGCAGCGGCATGCACGTGGCGGCCTGGGCCAGCGCATGGGTGCCGAACCCGCCGGTGCCAGCCAGGCAGGCGACGTTCTGGCCGACCGCCACGTTGCGCACGCCATCGCCCACGGCCTCGACCACGCCGGCGAACTCCGAGCCCGGCACGAAGGGCAGCTCGGGTTTCATCTGGTATTTGTTCTGGACGATCAGCAGGTCCGGGAAGTTCAGGCTCGCCGCGTGGATGCGCACCAGCACCTGGCCGGGCCCCGGCTGGGGTGTCGGCAACTCCTTCCAGACCAGCGCATCCACGCCCACGGGGTTCTCGCACAACCATGCCTGCATCTCGTGTCTCCTAGGGTTCAGCCAGTGGCGGATGGGCCCATGATAGGCGGCGTCTGCCCCCTCCCAAGAGGCGGTTTGTCCCTCTGGCGACGCGCTGGCCGCACGTCGGGTCGCCCCTACAATGCGCGCACTCCAGGCCATGCCCATGAAGATCCTGATCTGCAACGACGATGGTTACCAGGCGCCCGGCGTCGCCGCGCTGTACGACGCCCTGAAGGACGTCGCCGAGGTCGAGGTCATCGCTCCCGAACAGAACAACAGCGCCAAGTCCAATGCCTTGACGCTGAACGCGCCGCTCTACGTGCACCAGGGCGCCAACGGCTTTCGCTACGTCAACGGCACGCCGGCCGACTGCATGCACATCGCCTTGACCGGTCTGCTCGGCTACCGGCCCGACCTTGTGGTCTCGGGGATCAACAACGGCGCCAACATGGGCGACGACACCATCTATTCCGGCACCGTGGGCGCGGCCATGGAAGCTTATCTGTTCGGCGTGCCGGCCGTGGCCTTCTCGCAGACCGAGAAGGGCTGGCAGAACCTGGACGCCGCTGGCGCCACGGCGCGTGCGCTGGTGCTGCAGCTGATGGAGAAGCATGCGGTGGGCGATGCCCCGTGGCTGCTCAACGTGAACATCCCCAACCTGCCGCTGGACCAGCTCAAGCCAGCCAAGGTCTGCCGCCTGGGCCGTCGCCATGCGGCCGAGCGTGTGATCACCATGGACAGCCCGCGGGGCGAGACCATGTACTGGATCGGCGGTGCAGGTGCGGCCAAGGATGGCGCCGACGGCACGGATTTCCACGCGACGGCGCTGGGACATGTGTCGATCACGCCATTGCAGGTGGACCTGACCGACCATCCCCGGCTGGCGCATTGGACGAAACTGCTTGCCGGTGTGTCGGGCGGCTCTCGCGCAGGGGTGTGATGGGCACGCGGCCGAGCTTTCCTGCACGCCTGAATACCGGCCCGGCGTCGGCGACTGCGCCTGTGCGGCCGCGTGTCCCGCCGCTGCCGGTGGCTGCGAGCGTGTCGACCCGGCCCGACTTCAGCGCCATGCGCCAGCGCATGGTGCGCCGCCTTGCGGCCGGTGGCGTGCAATCTGCCGCCGTGCTGGCGGCCATGGGGGCGGTTGAGCGGGACCGCTTCATCGACAGCGCGCTCGTGGCTCAGGCCTACGAAGATACCAGCCTGCCGATCGGCCTGAACCAGACCATTTCCAAGCCCAACGTGGTCGCGCGCATGTGCGAGCTGCTGCTGGGCGCCGAACTCGCACGGGAGGGCCAGCCTGCGCGCGTGCTCGAGATCGGCACGGGCTGTGGTTACCAGGCGGCAGTGCTGTCGCACCTCGCGCGCGAGGTCTACAGCATCGAGCGGCTGCGCGGCTTGCACGAGAAGGCCCGCGACAACCTGCGTCCGTTCCGGCTGCCCAACGTGCACCTGTTGTTCGGCGATGGCATGGTCGGCTACGCCAAGGGCGCACCTTATGCGGCCATCATCGCTGCAGCCGGGGGCGAGGCCGTTCCGCAAGCTTGGTTGGACCAGTTGGCCATCGGTGGACGCCTCGTGGCGCCAGTGGCCGGACAGGGCGGGCAGCAAGCGCTGGTGGTGATTGACCGCACGGTCCAGGGGCTGCGCCAGCAGCTGCTCGAGGCCGTGCATTTCGTGCCTTTAAAATCCGGCGTTGCTTAAACGGAGTGCGTACATGGTGTTGGGCGTAGGGCGGCGATGGCACGGGCTCGTGGCGCTGGTGGTGGCGTTGGCCCTGGGCGCGTGCGCGAGCCGCAACGTGCCTGTGCGCGGAGCGCCGGTGGAGAACCGCGGCACGAGCGCAGGCGAGCAGCTGACGTCAGCGCCAGTGGAACCCGCACCCAAGCCCGCTGACCCGAATGCGGGCAAGCCGGGCTATTACACGGTGAAGCCGGGGGATACGCTGATCCGCATTGGCCTGGACACGGGGCAGAACTGGCGCGACATCGTGCGCTGGAACAACATCGAGAACCCCAACCTCATCGAGGTGGGCCAGGTGTTCCGCGTGGTGCCGCCGGGTGCCCACGTGGCCGAGAGCGGCGTCGTCACGCGGCCCGTGGCGCCCACCACCAGCGCGCAGGCGACACCGCTTGGCCCGGCCGGTTCGGCCAGCACGCCCAAGCCTCCCGCCAGCGCACCGGCGGCGCCCGCTGCCGCAGATCCGACCCCCGCACCGGTGGCCCCGCCGGCCGTGGCGGCGATCGGCGGCGGTGACGACCAGATGGCCTTCATCTGGCCGGCCGCAGGTGGCTTGATCGGCAACTTCGACGAAGCCAAGAACAAGGGCGTGGACCTAGCCGGCAAGGCCGGTGATGCCGTTCTGGCGGCCGCCGACGGCAAGGTGGTCTATGCCGGTGCGGGCCTGCGGGGTTACGGCAATCTGATCATCCTCAAGCACAACAACACCTACCTCACTGCCTACGCCCACAACCAGGCTCTGCTGGTCAAGGAAGATCAGACGGTGCGTAAAGGTCAGAAGGTGGCAGAGATGGGCAACAGCGACGCGGACCGCGTCAAGCTGCACTTCGAGATCAGGCGCCAGGGGCGGCCAGTCGATCCGCTCAAGTACCTCCCGCCGCGCCCGGCCCCATGAAGAAGCGCAACGCATCCAGCCCAGCCCACGAGCCGGATGCGTTGCAGGCGGGTTCCCGGGGACCGCAGGAAGCCGACCGCGCGGCATTGCTGGAAGACGTGCCCTTCGACGGCGAATCCAGCGACATCCTGACCCTGTACCTGCGCGACGTGCGGCGCACCGCACTGTTCACGCCGCAGGAGGAGTTCGACACCGCGACACGCGCGCGCGCTGGCGACTTCGAAGCCCGTCAGGCCATGATCGAGCACAACCTTCGGCTCGTGGTCAGCATTGCCAAGAGCTACCTTGGCCGTGGCGTGCCCATGAGCGACCTGATCGAGGAAGGCAATCTCGGGCTCATGCACGCCATCGACAAGTTCGAGCCCGAGCGGGGCTTCCGCTTCTCGACCTATGCCACCTGGTGGATCCGTCAGTCGGTCGAGCGCGCGGTCATGAACCAGGGGCGGGTGATCCGCCTGCCGGTGCATGTGGTGCGCGAGTTGCAGCAGGTGCTGCGTGCGCGGCGCACGCTCGAAAACGATTCGGCTTTCCAGGCCATCCGGCCCGATGGCGTGCGTGTGGACGATGTGGCCTCGCTGCTCGGCCGCGACGTGCAGGAGGTTGCCGACCTGCTGGCGTTGGCCGAGACGCCGCGCTCGCTCGACGCGTCGCTGGACCGTTCCGACGACAGCGGCACGCTGGCTGACACCTTGACCGACGACCAGACGCCGGACCCCTCCAGCATCACCCACTCGCGCGAGGTCGAGGAACTGCTGGAGACGTGGATCGGCGCGCTGTCCGCGCGCGAGCGCGAGGTGCTGGACGGCCGCTTCGGCCTGCACGACCGCGAGCCCGAAACCCTGGACACACTCAGCGAGCGCCTGGGCCTGACGCGTGAACGCGTGCGCCAGATCCAGAACGAGGCACTGCGCAAGCTCAAGCAGCATTTGGGACGCAACGGCGTCGATCGGGACGCACTGCTATAGCAGCAGCCGCCGTGCACCAGGTGGCCTGAGACAATCGGGCCATGTCCGACGTTTTTCCACAAGATCTGGCTGCTTCCCACGACACCGCGAATGATGCAGCGCCGCCGCCGCCGTGGCTGGAAGTGCACGCACTCGACCTCGAGGCGCAGGGCGTGGCGCGGCGTCCCGATGGCAAAGTCGTCTTCATCGAAGGGGCCTTGCCGACAGAGCGTGTGCTTGCCAATGTGCACCGCAAGAAGAGCCAGTTCGAGCATGCCAGCCTGACGGTTGTGCTGCGCGAGTCCTCGCAACGGGTGCGGCCGGCCTGTCCGCATTTCGGCCTGCACGAGGGTGCCTGTGGCGGCTGCAAGATGCAGCACCTGCATGTGGCGGCCCAGGTGGCCGTCAAGCAGCGCGTGCTGGAGGACAACCTGTGGCATCTGGGCCGCCTGCGGCCCGAGCGCGTGTTGCGCCCGATCGAGGGGCCGGCCTGGGGCTACCGCGACCGCGGCCGCCTGTCGGTGCGCTACGTGCGCAAGAAGGGCGAGGTGCTGGTCGGCTTCCACGAGCGCAAGAGCCGCTACGTCGCCGACATGCGCGAATGCCGCGTGCTGCCGCCCCATGTCAGCGCGCTGCTGCTGCCGCTGCGCGCCCTGGTCGGCGCCATGGACGCCCGCGAGACATTGCCGCAGATCGAGCTGGCGGTCGGCGCCGACGTAACCGCGCTGGTGCTGCGCCACATGGAGCCGCTCAGCGCAGGCGACCTTGCGCGGCTCCGGGCCTTCGCCCGCACCCACGGCGTGCAATGGTGGCTGCAGCCCAAGGGCCCGGATACCGTGCACCTGCTGGACGACGATGGCCCCCAACTGAGCTACCGGCTGCCCGAGTACGGCATCGAGATGCCGTACCGGCCCACGGATTTCACGCAGGTCAATGCCCACATCAACCGCGTGCTCGTGCACCGTGCGCTGGGGCTGCTGCAGGTGCAAGGCGACGAGCGCGTGATCGACTGGTTCT
>CAJYRH010000522.1 GCA_913776795.1 uncultured Pseudorhodoferax sp.
TGCTCAGCTGGCCGTTGGCACGTGCCTGGACGCGCCAGTCCTGCGGCAGCGCCAGCTGCACGAACCCACCGAGCCGCGCGATGCTGTAGTCGCGCCGGGCGCCCGGACGCACGGCCTCGAAATCGGCTTGGCCGCTGTTGCGCCCGCCCAGGCCCAGGTTGTGGACCAGGGCGATGTTCGCGCCAGCCGGCCAGGCACCGCCCTGCTGCACCTGGTACTCCAGGCTCAGCGGCTGGACCGTGACGCTTTCGCCGGCGCCGCCGCACACGCCGGCCGGCAGGCCGGCAATCGCACAGTCGTTCAGGTAGGCGCGCTGGTCCAGGCCCAGCACCACGCGCTGGTCGCGCTCGCCCTGGCGCGGCAGCAGCTTGGTCAGGCGCGTGCCCAGCACACGCCCGCGGCCGTTGAACTGCAAAGCGCCCGCGGCGGTGCCGGTGGTGCCGCCATCCACGCTCGAGTACGCGCCGTACAGGTCCCAGGCCAGGCCCTGGCCATAGAACGGAATGCGGTAGCTGCCGCTGAACACCTTGACCTGGTCCACATGGTCGGGCGAAGTCTGGGCCTGCAGCATCAGCTGGTGGTCCCGGTCCCACAGCCCGAAATTCTGGTAGGCCACGCCGACGCGGTACCAGCCTGTCTGGTGGTTGCCGGTGTTGTCCAGGCTGAGCGACCAGGCGCCCACCGCACGCTCGGTCACGTTGATGCGTGCATCCACCTCGCCTTGCTGCTGGCCGGGCTCCAGCACCACGGCCAGCTGCTTGGCAGGGTTCTCGTTGGCCAGCTGGATCTGCGCGTCGAGCCGCTGCACCTGTGGCGTGCGGCCCTCCACCAGCAGCGGCAGGCTGCGCCGGATGTTGGCCTCGCTGAACGCCTTGTTGCCCAGCACGACCACGCGTGCCACGCGCCCTTCCAGCACGCGCACCGTGACCACACCGCCGGCGCCGCGCTGCTCGGGCAGGTAGGCGACCACGGCGCCGTAGCCAGCCTGGCGGTATTGGTCCTGAACAGCCGCGGCGGCCTGCTGCAGCTCCGCCACGCTGCGCTCGCCCTTGAACTGCGCCAGCGCCGACTGCAACACCGCATCCGGCAGCAGGGTGTTGCCTTCGATCCGGAAGGCCGTCACGTCCATCCGTGTCGGCTGCGGCGCCGTCACTACGGCTGGCTGGGCTTGCGCAGAAGGCAGCGCGCCGGCGGCCGCCGCCATGCCGATCCATGCGCAAGCGCAGGCTTTTCCAATAATCGAAGTGCTCATTGCGCGCCCGAAAACAAGATAATGTGCGCCAGCATTTTCCATTCCGTTGTATACAAAACAATAGGCGGACTTCATTTGTTTTTTTGCAGCTGAAGCCGCCTGCATTCCACTTTCAAAAAATTTAAGGAACGCTGTGTGCAGAGTGTTACATTGAAAGGCTAGACTGGCTAGGCCCGCTCTTGAAGATAAGCCACTTTGCCTTCAAGCCATGGCAGGCATGGGCTGACTGATTCACTCCACCAAGAATCTCTTCGACGGTTTTGCCACATGGACATGCAGGTGATCGACGTCTGGCTTGAGCCCCTGGAGGGTGATGCTTGCGGTCCGGACATGGAATACGACCCGAGTTTCATGGAATTGGAGCAGGCGGTCGCGGGTAAACCGGAGACGCAGTTCGGTCCGGCCGAAGCGCCCGATTGGCCGCGCAGCCGGGACCTGGCACAGGAGCTGTTCGGACAAACGCGCGACCTTCGCGTGGCCATGCACTGGACGCGCGCCATGGTCCATCTGGAGGGTCTGGAGGGCTTGCCGCCGGGCCTGGCGCTGCTGACGGGATGGCTGGGCCGCTACTGGGACGAATTGCACCCCAGGCCCGACCCGGACGACGGCGATGCGTTCGCGCGCCTGAGCGTGCTGGCCAGCCTGGACGCGCTCGGCGGACTGCTGGGCGACGTGCGCCAGGCCCCGCTCGTCGTCGACCGGCGCCTGTCCGCGCTGCGGGTGCGCACCGTCGAGATCGCCCGCGAAAAGCTGGCCGCACGGGCCGACGAGCCGGTCCTGTCCCGTGGCCAGATCGAAGGCACATTGCGCGACCTGCCCGACCTGGCGGCGCGGCTGGAAGCGGCCGTCGGCGAGGCCTTGCGCCAGCTCAAGGCGCTGCACACGCTCATCGACGAGCGCTTCGGCGCCGGCCAGGGGCCGGAGCTCAAGAACCTGCGCGACATGCTGCAGGGCATCCAGACGGTCCTGCCCCAGACCGACGGCGGCGCCGAGCCGACGGAAGATGAGGCGCCCCCCGATCGGCCGACCGCTGCCCCCATAGCATCCGGCCGCGGCGGAGTATCCGCGGTGGAAAGCCGCGAGGATGCCGTCCGTGCCATTCAATTGGTGTGCGCTTATCTCGACCGCCACGAGCCCACCAATCCGGCGCAATTACTCCTGCGCCGCGCGGAACGTTTGATCGACAAGGATTTTCTGCAGCTCGTGCGCGACCTGGCGCCCGACGCATTGAATGAGGTCGCCAAAATCCTCGGCGTGGATCCAGAAACTGTCAGGGATTCGGGTTCCTACTGATTAATGTGCCGGTATGGGCACTTGACACTGCATTAATTCATCGGCCGAGCTTGGCTTGGTTAACCTAGCGGAGAGTCAGCATGGGCAGTAGCCAGAAATTCATTGCACGCAATCGTGCGCCACGTGTTCAGATTGAATACGATGTGGAACTCTACGGCGCGGAGAAAAAGATCCAGCTGCCGTTCGTCATGGGCGTGATGGCCGACCTGGCGGGCAAACCCGAGGATCCGCTGCCCCCGGTGGCCGACCGCAAGTTCCTGGAGTTCGATGTCGACAACTTCGACACCCGCATGAAGGCCATGAAGCCGCGGGTGGCGTTCACGGTGCCCAACACGCTGACCGGCGAGGGCAACCTGTCCATCGACCTGACGTTCGAGAACATGGACGACTTCTCGCCGGCGTCCATCGCCGCGAAGTCCGAGGGCCTCAAGCAGTTGCTCGAAGCGCGCCAGCAGCTGTCCAACCTGGTCACCTACATGGACGGCAAGGGCGGCGCCGAGGAGCTGATCGCCAAGGTGCTCGCCGATCCCGCGCTGCTCGCCTCCCTGTCCGCCTCGGCCAAGCCGAGCGAGGCCTGAACCCCTACCCACAAGGCATCCGGAGCACCTTCATGGCCGAACTGCAACAAACTGGCGCCGCGTTCGAGGGCGTCACCGTCGAGGGCAACGACTTCGCGTCGCTGCTGAGCAAGGAATTCAAGCCCAAGTCCGACGAGGCGCGCTCGGCGGTCGAGGCCGCGGTGCAGACGCTGGCAGCCCAGGCGCTGACCAACGCCAAGCTCATCAGCAGCAACACCGTGGCCAGCATCGAATCGATGATCGCCGCGATCGACCGCAAACTGTCCGAGCAGCTCAACCTGATCCTGCACCACGCCGACTTCCAGAAGCTCGAATCGGCCTGGCGCGGGCTGCACTACATGGTCAACAACACGGAGACCGACGAGCAGCTGAAGATCCGCGTGATGTCCATCTCCAAGCAGGACCTGGGCAAGACACTCAAACGCTACAAGGGCACGGCCTGGGACCAGTCGCCGCTCTTCAAGAAGCTGTATGAAGAGGAGTACGGCCAGTTCGGCGGCGAACCGTTCGGCGCCATCGTCGGCGACTACCACTTCGACCACTCGCCACCCGATGTCGAACTGCTCGGCGAGATGTCCAAGATCGCCGCGGCCGCGCACGCGCCCTTCATCACCGGCGCCGCGCCGACCGTGATGCAGATGGATTCGTGGGGCGAGCTGGCCAACCCGCGCGACCTCACCAAGATCTTCAGCACGCCCGAGTACGCCGCCTGGCGCTCGCTGCGCGAGAGCGACGACGCACGCTACCTGGCGATGTGCATGCCGCGCTTCCTGGGACGGTTGCCCTACGGCCCGAAGACGTCGCCGATCGACGCCTTCAATTTCGAGGAAGACACGGTCGGCGCCGACCACGACAAGTACAGCTGGTGCAACGCGGCCTACGCCATGGCCACGAACATCAACCGCTCGTTCAAGCTGTACGGCTGGTGCTCGCGCATCCGCGGCATCGAGTCCGGCGGCGCGGTCGAGAACCTGCCCACCCACAGCTTCCCGACAGACGACGGCGGGGTGGACATGAAGTGCCCGACCGAGATCGCCATTTCCGACCGCCGCGAAGCGGAGCTCAGCAAGGCGGGCTTCCTGGCGATGATCCACCGCAAGAACTCCGACTTCGCGGCCTTCATCGGCGGCCAGTCGCTGCAAAAGCCTGCGGAGTACGACGACCCGGACGCCACCGCCAACGCCTCGCTGGCCGCGCGCCTGCCCTACCTGTTCGCCTGCAACCGCTTCGCCCACTACCTCAAGTGCATGGTGCGCGACATGGTGGGCTCGTTCAAGTCGCGCGACGCGATGGAGCGCTGGCTGAACGAATGGATCATGGCCTACGTCGATGGCGATCCGACCAACTCGAGCGAGACCACCAAGTCCCAGCGCCCGCTGTCGGCCGCCGAGGTCGTGGTCGAGGAGGTCGAAGGCGCACCTGGCTACTACCAGTCCAAGTTCTTCCTCAAGCCGCACTACCAGCTCGAAGGCCTGACCGTTTCGCTGCGACTGGTATCCAAGCTGCCGAGCGAGAAGGGTTGAGGACTGCCCGGAACAGCCCTCGTGTTGTGTGTTGACCGTTAGACCAATCGCTGTATCTGCCACGGCCCGTGCGGGCGTAGGCACCAACCAAAGGAAATGACATGCCAGGAAACGCTTTCATCAAGTTCAAGGGCGTCGACAAGGGAGAGTCGATGGCCGAGACCCATCCGGGCAAATCCGGCTGGAACGAAATCACCGACTGGAGCTGGGACATCGAGGCCGAGACGAGCTTCCTGAAGGGCAGCGGCGCGGCGGTGGGCAAGCCCACGCCGGGCACCTTCTCGATCACCCATCCCTATGACACGGCCTCGCCCGCGATCATGAACCGCATCGTGCTGGGCACGCACTTCGCCGAGGTGCAGGTCGTCATGCTCAAGCAGACCGGCGCAGCAGATGGCAAGGGCGAGATCTACTTCGGCGTGCAGATGCGCTCGGTCTTCATCACCAAGGTGTCGAGCAAGGGCGGCGAGGACGGCTCGGTCACCCAGGACGTGGAGTTCGTGTTCAAGGACATCGCGCTGGGCTACCGCCCGCAGAAGCAGGACGGCGGCCTGGACGTCCAGATGAACTTCGGCTGGGACATCGCCAAGATGACCACCGACGGCATCACCGCGCCGGACATCAAGAACTTGAAGGGCTGAGCCGCTGCACGCGCAGACCGGGGTCGGCGCGCGCCGCTGACCCTCCCTTCGGCCGCCTGGTCCTGCCATGTCCACCCAAATCTTCCTCTACCTCGACGTGCACGGCCGGGCCATCGCCGGAGAAGGCTCGACCGCCGGCTACGAGGGCGAGATCGAGATCGAGAGCTTCTCCTTCGACCTGGGCGAGGAATCGAGTGCGTCCAAGGACAAGACCGAGGAGGCCTACCGCCAGGCCGTGTACCAGGCCAGCAAGGACGGAAAGCCGCCGCCCAAGAAGCCCGCACAGTCCGCGGGCAACACGCTCAGCATCACCAAGTTCTACGACAAGTCGTCGACCAACCTGGCCCGCTACCTGGCCAATGGCGCCCGCTTCGACGAAGCGCGCCTGACCGTCGACCACCACCTCATCTCCGGGGGCGCCAAGATCGCCAACCCGGCGCTGACCGTGACCCTGTTCAACGGCCAGATCAAGGACCTGAACCTGAGCCTGTCGGACAGCGACAAGTCGGCCAAGCTCATGGAGACCATCAAGCTGTCCTACCGCAAGATCGAGGTCGTCTACTACAAGTCCAGCCGCAAGGACCGCACCGCGCGCAGCGCGAACTTCGTCTTCAGCCACGACCTGGACAAGAAGTGACGGCTGACAGAGCGCACCGACCGACCCGACCGAACGCACCGCCACGCCCCGAGGCATCGCCATGTCATCGCTGCTGTTTCTCCAACTGATCGACAAGGGCGGCAGCCTCGTGAAGGGCGAGGTCGAAGCCGAAGGCCATGCGCACTGGATCGAGGTCGAGGGCTGCAGCTGGGACATGTCGCAGCGCGACGAGCTGCAGGGCACCGTCGCAGGCAAGGCCGCCAACTACGCCAGGCCCAAGACCTTCAGCTTCAGCAAGGCGCCCGACAGTTCGACCACGCGCATGATGCAGGCCCAGGTCGAAGACCTGCTGTTCCAGCGCGCCGACTTCCACCTCTTCGAGGAACTCGAGGGTTCGGCCGAGGACACCGGCGGCATCTTCGACCTCACCATCACGCTGACGGACGTGCGCGTCAAGAGCTACAAGCTGACCGCCAGCAGCGACGACAAGGCCGTCACGCTGAAGGAAGAGTGGGAACTCGACTACGGCGACATCACTTTCAAGCACAAGAACGCCGGCGCGAACGTGACCATCGAGAAGCCGGCCGAGCCGCCCACGCCGCCCGACAAGGGCAAGCCGGACGCGTCCGGCGCCACCGGCGGTGCATCCGGCGGCCAGGGCGGTGGCAGCGACTTCCTGACGCCTCTGGGCAGCATCTGACACTGCCGCGCCCACGCATGCACGAGACCCAACGGCCATGGCACTGACCAACTACACCGATGTCAGCCCCGAGTTCACGGACACCGATGCAGGTTTCGAGTTCGAATTCCGCTGCACGGACTGCGCGTACCGCTGGCGCAGTCCGCTGCAGCCCTACACGCGCGGCCGGATCGCCGGCTGGCTCTTCAACCTGAACTACCTGATCAGCGGCGCGCGTGCCTCGGAAGCCGCCAGCCGCCGCGTGGCCGAGGCCGGCGCCGGGCAGGCGCGCGACGACGCGCTCGCCAGGGCACGGCAGCTCGCCGCCGCGCACTTCAGCGAGTGCGAGGAATGCAGGAAGGCGTTCTGTGGCGACTGCTTCGATGCCGACGCACGCCAATGCCATGCCTGCGCCCACACCGCCAGGCGCGGCCAGCAGGCGGGCGGCATGCCACAGGCCCATGCCCCGGCGGCCCGCAGCACAAGCCCGAACTGCCCGAACTGCAGCACCGCAAGCCACGGCGGGCGTTTCTGCGCGGAATGCGGCTTCGACATGGCCAGCACCCACAAGAGCTGCCCCGGCTGCGGCGCGATGGCCGAACGCAGCGCGCGCTTCTGCGGCGACTGCGGCCACGGATTCTGAAGCCGGCGCATCGCCGAAGACGCCAACCCGATCGGACACCTGCCATGAACCCACAAGCTCTCGCCGCGGCCGAAGCCGCCGTGCGCGCCAGCGACCCCAAGGCCGCACTGGCCGCGCTGACCACGGCCGTCAAGGCCGCGCCGGCCAACCCGAAGCTGCGCATCTTCATGGCGCAGCTGCTGTGCGTGCTCGGCCAGTGGGAGCGGGCGCACACCCAGCTCAACGTCGTCGCGGACATGGACGGCACCACCGGGCCGATGCGCGAGATGGTCGGCCATGCGTTGCGCTGCGAACTGCTGCGCGCGGCGGTGTTCGAAGGCCGCCGCACGCCCATGGTGTTCGGCCAGCCGGACGAATGGCTCGCGCTGCTCATCGAATCGACGCTGCAGCGCCAGGACGCCGCGCAGAGCGCGCACCTGGCGCAAGCGGCCTTCGATGCCGCGCCGGCCAGCGCCGGCCTGCTCAACGGCGAGCCGTTCGAATGGATCGCCGATGCCGATTCGAGGCTGGGCCCGGTGCTCGAGGCCATGGTCAACGGCAAGTACTACTGGATCCCCTTCAGCCGCCTGTCGCGCATCTCCATCGACGACCCGGGCGACCTGCGCGACCGGGTCTGGCTGCCGGCCCACATCGGCTTTGCGAACGGCGGCGAAGCCATCGCGATGATCCCGACCCGCTACCCCGGTTCCGAGCACAGCGCGGACGGCCAGATCCTCATGGCCGCGAAGACCGAGTGGGCGGCCATCGGCGACGAGCGCTATGCCGGCCTGGGCCAGCGCGTGCTGGTGACCGACACCGGCGAGCACGACATGCTGTCGGTGCGCCTGATCGAGTTCCACGACGCGGCGCCTGCCGAAGGTGCCAACGCGGGTGCGCCGGCCGATGGCTGAACTGAACTCGCGCGACCGCCTGCAACCCTCCCTGCTGGACCGCCTGACCGACAGCGCCCCGTCCGACAGCCAGGAGACGCTGGAGGCGCGCGTCCTGACGCGCCAGCAGTTGCGCCACGCCGTGCTCCGCGACCTTTCCTGGCTGTTCAACGCCACGCGCGCCGAGCCCGAGCCGGCTTCCTCGCGCGAGGACGAGGTGCGGCTGTGGGAGCGCTACCCCCATGCGCGCCACTCGGTGCTGAACTTCGGCATGCCGGCCTTCGCCGGCACCACGCTGTCGTCCATGGACACGCAGCAGATCGAGCGGGTGGTCGCTGCGGTCATCAAGGACTTCGAGCCCCGCATCGCCGCCGACACCCTGGCCGTGTCGGTGCGCATGGACCCGGACAACCACCACAACACGCTGCAGCTGACGATCCGCGGGCAGATGTGGAACCAGCCGGTGCCGCTGGAGCTGTTGCTGGCGGCCGACCTGGACATCGAGACCGGCAACACGCGCGTGCGCGACCTGCGTCCTTGACCATGAAACCACCCCGCTCGGCTGGCCCGCTGCGTGCAGCCATCCCATACCCCACAAAAGGCGCACCCGGCGGCCGGGCTGAGCCCCTTGCGCGGGTGCGCGGGCATGGCCTGCTTTGCGGCCGTTCGACCAGCGGCATGCGGGCCGTCGTGGTGCTCCGCGGGTGGTGCGCCAGGGCCATGGACCACTGACATGGACCCCCGCCTCCTTCGCTACTACAACCAGGAACTGCGCTACCTGCGCGAGCTGGGCGGCGAATTCGCGCGCGAATTTCCCAAGATCGCGGCCCGGCTGGGCATGGACGGCCTGGAGGTGGCCGACCCGTACGTGGAGCGCCTGCTGGAGGGTAGCGCCTTCCTGGCCGCGCGCGTGCAGCTCAAGCAGGACGCCGAGTTCCCGCGCTTCTCGCAGCGCCTGCTGGAGATCGTCTACCCGAACTTCCTCGCGCCCACGCCCGCGATGATGGTGGCGCAGCTGCACCCGGTGCCCGACCCCAACCTGCTGAAGGCGCCGACGGTACCGCGCGACAGCCAGGTGCTGGGTCCGGCCAGCGGCAAGAGCCGCACCCGCTGCGAGTTCCGCACCGCCCAGGCGGTGCGCCTGACCCCGCTCAGCGTGGCCAAGGCCGAATACTTCCTCAACGTCGCCGATCTCGGCCTGGCGGGCCTGCAACTGCCGGTGCGCCCGCGCGCGGGCCTGCGGTTGCGCCTGCAGGTGCCCGCCGGCATGGCGATGGCGCAGCTCGACCTGGACGCGTTGTGCATCTACCTGGGCGGCCAGACCGATGTGGCGATGCGCCTGCATGCGCTGCTGCTGGGCAGCACCGTGGCCGTGCTGGCGGGCCCTCCCGGCCAGCCGCAATCGCGTCGCGTGCTGCCGGCCGATGCGGTGCAGCCCGTGGGCTACGCCGACGACGAAGCCCTGCTGCCGCCCACGCTGCGCGGCTTCGCCGGCATGCGCGTGTTGCAGGAGTACTTCGCGTTCCCCGAGCGCTTCCTGTTCGTGCGCATCGCCGGCCTGCGCGCCGCGCTGCAGGCCTGCCCGGCCAACGAGCTGGAGATCGTTCTGCTGCTGTCGGCGCCGGGCCAGGGGCTGGACGGCGTGGTCGATGCCGACAACTTCCTGCTGCACTGCACGCCGGCGATCAACCTGTTCCCCAAGCGCGCCGACCGCATCCAGATCGACGAGGGGCACCACGAATTCCAGGTCGTGCCCGACCGCAGCACGCCGCTGGACTACGAGGTCTACGAGGTGCTGGGCCTGAACGGCTACGACGACCATGGCGACGAGCGCCACTTCCTGCCGCTGTACGCGCCCAGCCACGCCACCCTGCCCGGCCAGCCGGCCTACTACACCAGCTGGCGCGAGCCGCGGCTGGTGTCCGAGCAGGCACGCCGCGATGGGCCGCGCTCGGGCTACATCGGCTCGGAGGTCTTCGTGTCGCTGGTCGACACCAGCGAGGCGCCCTACCCCGGCGCGCTGCGCCAGCTGTCGGTGCACACGCGCTGCACCAACCGCGACCTGCCGATCTTCCTGGGCACCGGCGGGCTCAGCGAGTTCACGCTGGACGCCGGCATCCCGCTCGGATCGGTACGCGCCGTGGCCGGCCCGTCGCGCCCGCACACCTCGCTGCGCGAGGGCGGCGTGGCCTGGCGCTTCATCAACCTGCTGTCGCAGAACTACCTGTCCATCATCGAGAGCGGCGACGGCGAGGCGGTGGCCGCGCTGCGCAGCCTGCTCAGCCGCTTTCCCCAGGGCGACGAGGCCACGGTGCGCCGCCAGATCGAGGCGCTGCAGGGCGTCGCGACGCGCCCCGTGGTGCGCCGCCATCCCGCCCCGGGGCCGATCGCCTTCGCGCGCGGCATCGAGATCGAACTGACCGTCGACGAGCTGGGCTACCAGGGCGGCAGCGCCCACCTGTTCGGTGCCGCGATGCACCACTACCTGTCGCGCCACGTGTCGATGAACAGCTTCGTGGAGACCTCGCTCCGGTCGCTGACGCGCGGCGAGATCATGCGTTGGAGACCATCGCACGGACAGAGGGCCGTGCTGTGACCGCAGCCGCCGATGGCTTCGACGACTGGCTGGCCGCGCTGACTGCGCAGCCTTGGCGGCACGACTTCTACCAGGCGCTGCGCCACATCGAGGCCGCGCACCCGCACCTGCCGCGGCTGGGCGAGGCCCTGCGCCCCGCGGACGAGCCGCTGCGTCTGGCCCAGCCGCCGGAGTTGAACTTCTCGCCGGCGTCGCTCCACGCGGTGGAACGGAGCCACGCGGGCGTGGCACGCTTGCAGCAGCGCATCTTCGGCATGCTCGGGCCCAACGGTCCGCTGCCGATCCACCTGACCGAGTACGTGCGCGAGCGCGCCGTGCATGCCGGCGACGCGACGCTGCTGCGCTTTCTGGACCTGCTGACGCACCGCTTCGCGCTGCTGTTCTACCGCGCCTGGGCGCAGGCCCAGCCGGTGGTGGCGCTCGACCGTCCGGGGCCCAGCGCCTTCACCGCCCGCCTGGGCGCGCTGATCGGCATCGGCGAGCCCGCACTGCTGCAGCGCGATGCGGCGGGCGACGCGGCCAAGCTGCATTTCGCCGGCCGCCTGTCGCGACAGGTGCGCGATGCCGACGGGCTGCTGCAATGGATCCGGCTGGAGTTCGACGTGCCCGTGCGCATCGTGCAGTGGCGCGGGCACTGGATGGCGCTGGGGCGCGAGGAGCGCACCCGGCTGTTTCCGCCGCTGCAGCGCAACGCCGGCCAGCAGCTGGGCCGAGGCGCCGTGCTGGGCCGCGCGGTCTGGGACGTGCAACACAAGTTCCGCATCGTCATCGGACCACTGCGCGCAGCGCGCTACCACGCGCTGCTGCCCGGCGGCAAGGACCTGGCCCGACTGCAGGCGCTGGTGCGCCAGTGGGTCGGGCTGGAATTCCAGTGGGACCTGCAACTGATCCTGGCCCGGGCCGACGTGCGCCCGATGCGCCTGGCCCGCAGCGGCGAGCTGGGCCGCAGCTGCTGGCTCGGCAACTACCGGCCCGCGGCCGATGCGGACGACCTCGTCATCGATGTCGAACGCACGCACCGACCGACGAGCCGACCGACGACCTCCTGACCAACGACCACCCGACCCGCAAGGACGCCTTCACCATGAGCGAAATCAGCCGCGTTGCCCTGTTCGGCAAACTGAACCCGCTGGCCTACAAGGCCATCGAGAGCGCCACCGTCTTTTGCAAGATGCGCGGCAATCCTTACGTGGAGCTGGTGCACTGGTTCGTGCAGCTGGTGCAGAACAACGAGACCGACCTGGACGCCATCCTGCGCCACTACCAGGTCGATGCCTCGGCCATGGCGCGCGACATGACGGCCGCGCTCGACCGGCTGCCGCGCGGGTCCACCTCCATCAGCGATTTTTCCGAGCAGATCGAGAACTCGATCGAGCGCGCCTGGGTCTATGCCACCCTGCAGTTCGGCGAGGCGCACGTGCGCACCGGCACGCTGATCATCGGCATGATGAACAGCAACAACCTGCGCAACGCGCTGCTGGCCATCTCCAAGGAATTCGCCAAGATCCGCGTCGACGACCTGGCCGACAACTTCGCCAAGATCTGCGGCGGCACGCAGGAAAGCAAGCTCGGCGCGCAGGACGGCACCGGCATGGGCTCGGGCGAGCCGGGCAGCGAAAGCGGCGCGATGGCGCCGGCCGCCATGGGCAAGGGCGAGGCGCTGAAGAAGTTCTGCGTCGACATGACCGAGCGCGCCCGCGAAGGCAAGATGGACCCGGTCACGGGCCGCGACGAGGAGATCCGCCAGATCGTCGACATCCTCATGCGCCGGCGCCAGAACAACCCCATCCTCACGGGCGAGGCCGGTGTCGGCAAGACGGCGGTGGTCGAGGGCTTCGCCCAGCGCCTGGCACGCGGCGACGTGCCGCCGCAGCTGCAGGAGGTCGCGCTGCTGAGCCTGGACCTGGGGCTGCTGCAGGCCGGTGCCAGCATGAAGGGCGAGTTCGAGCAACGCCTGCGCCAGGTGATCGACGAGGTGCAGGCCTCGCCCAAGCCCATCATCCTGTTCATCGACGAGGTGCACACGCTGGTGGGCGCCGGTGGCGCGGCCGGCACCGGCGACGCGGCCAACCTGCTCAAGCCCGCGCTGGCGCGCGGCAACCTGCGCACCATCGGCGCCACCACCTGGGCCGAGTACAAGAAGTACATCGAGAAGGACCCCGCGCTGACCCGCCGCTTCCAGGTCGTGCAGGTGCCCGAGCCCGACGAGGCCAAGGCCGTGCTGATGCTGCGCGGCGTGGCCACCGTGCTGGAGAAGCACCACCGCGCGCAGTTGCTGGACGAGGCCATCGAGGCCGCGGTGCGGCTGAGCCACCGCTACATCCCGGCGCGCCAGCTGCCCGACAAGGCTGTGAGCCTGCTGGACACCGCCTGCGCCCGCGTGGCCGTCAGCCAGCACGCGACGCCGGCCGAGGTGGAGGACTGCACGCGCCGCATCGAGGCACTGGAGATCGAGGAAGGCATCATCGCCCGCGAACAGGCGGTCGGCGTGGCCGTCGGCACGCGCGGCACCGAGGTGGCCGAGAAGCTCACCACCGAGCGCGCGCGCCTGGTCGGCCTGCAGGCCAGGTGGAAGGACGAGAAGGCGGTCGTCGACAAGGTGCTCGAACTGCGCGCCCGGCTGCGCCTGGAAGGCGACGAGGCCAAGGACGTCGACCGCGAAGCGGTGCTGGCCGAGCTGCGCGGCGCGCAGGACCAGCTCGCCGCCCTGCAGGGCGAGTCTCCGCTCATCATGCCTTCGGTGGACGCGCAGGCCGTGGCCAGCGTGGTGTCCGACTGGACCGGCATTCCCGTCGGCCGCATGGTCAAGAACGAGCTGGAGAACATCCTGCGCCTGGGCGAGACGCTGGGCCAGCGCGTGATCGGCCAGCAGCACGGCCTGGACATGATCGCCAAGCGCATCCAGACCTCGCGCGCACGGCTGGAC